>NZ_JBIUUS010000024.1:0-119012 GCF_044742585.1 Kitasatospora sp. NPDC087861 | reverse complement strand
AGAACCCCAAGCCGTTCACCTGGACCAAGACCGCCGAAGAGATCCTGGACTCCCTCGCCCGCTTCTGCCAACGAATCTCTGGCGCAGGACACTAGGGCCTCTCCGGCAGGGTTGTCGGCAGGCCGCCGGACGGTGGTCGGTGTGATCGGGGATCGACCCGGCCGCGGCGAATTCGGCCGCGTCTCTCGACTCACCCGGCCGTACGCGCTTTGATGTGCGTCGCACCCGTGACAGGAGGTGGGCGATGCCGACGAACGGGACCGCGACCGGCGGGCGGCCGGTGATCGAACTGCGGTCGCTCACCAAACGCTACGGCGCCACGGTCGGCATCGACCGGCTGGACGTCACCGTCACCGCCGGAGAGGTGTTCGGCCTGCTGGGCCCGAACGGCGCCGGCAAGACCACCACGCTGCGCTGCCTGGTCGGGTTGCTCAGCCCCACTGCCGGGCAGGTGCGGGTCCTCGGCCTGGACCCGGTGGCCGACCACCGCAGCCTCGCCCCGTCGATCGGCTACCTGCCCGGCGAACTGCGCCTCTACCCCGAGCTCACCGGGCAGCAGACCCTCGACCTGCTCGCCGCGCTCCAGGGCGCCCCGGTGCCGGGCCAGCGCGACCTCTGCGAGCGGCTGAAGCTCTCCCGGGCCGATCTGGCGCGGCCGGTGGGGGAGTACTCGCGCGGTATGAAGCAGAAGCTCGGGCTCGTCCAGTCGCTCCAGCACCGGCCCGCCGTCGTGGTGCTGGACGAGCCGACCGAGGGGCTGGACCCGCTGGTCCAGGAGACCTTCTTCGAACTGCTCGCCGAGGAGACCGCGGCCGGGCGGACCGTCCTGCTCTCCAGCCACGTGCTGCCCGAGGTGCAGCGGACCTGCGGCCGGGTCGCGATCGTCCGCCGGGGCCGCCTGGTGACCGTCCGCTCGGTGGCCGAACTGCGCCAGGCCCGGGCCCGCAGGGTCCGGCTGGCCTTCGCCGACGGGCGGGGCGCCCGGCCACTGGGGCGGGCCGAGCGGTGGTCGCCGCGCTGGGAGGACGACCGGGTCGAACTGCTGGTGCCGCCGGACGACGTCGTCGCGGCCGTCCGCACGCTGCTGGCCGAGCTGCCGGTGGCGGACCTCACCGTCGAGGAGGCGGGGTTGGACGAGGCGTTCCTCGACCTCTACCGCGCGACCGACGGCACCGAAGCCACCGACGGCACCGAAGCCGCCGACGGCGCTGACGCGACCGAAGCCGCCGACGCCGGATCGGAGGAGCGCCCGTGAGCGCCGGGACCGTCAGCCGCCACCTCCCACTGGTCTGGCTCGCCCTGCACCGGCGGCGCCGGATGCTGATCAGCCTGCTGCTCGGAATGATCGTCTTCGAGACCCTGATCGTGGTGATCGCCGGCACCATCCCGCCCACCGACCTGTTCGGCGCCCGCAGCAGCCCGCCGGGCGCGTTCAAGGCCTTCAGCGGCTCCAACGGCGACGTCTCGATCGCCAGCTACCCCGGGCTGCTCGGCGCCGGACTCACCCACCCGTTCTGGATCGCGCTGCAGCTGACCGTGATCGGCTCGCTCGGCGCCGCCGCCGTCGCGGCCGACGTCGAGTCCGGCACCATCGAACTGCTGATGACCCGCCCGGTCTCCCGGCGACGCCTGCTCGCCGAACGAGCCGGCGCCCTGGTCGCCGCCACGGTGCTGCTCAACGCCGCCGCCACGCTCACCGTCGCGCTCGGGGTGGCGCTCTCGCCCGAGCTGCACGCGGCCGTGCCGGAGGGCGGGGTGTTCGCCGCCGGGCTGCTGGGCTGCGCCCTCGCGTTCTGCCTCACCGGGCCGGTGCTCGCGGTGTCCGCGCTCACCCGGCGGCGGGCGTACGTGATCGGTGCCGCCGTCGCCTTCGGTGCGGTCGGCTTCGCCCTCAACTTCGTCGCCCTGGCCTGGTCCCCGGCCCGGTCGCTGCGCTACCTCAGCCCGTTCCACTACTACACGCCGGGCGACGTGCTGGCCCACGGCGGCGTCCCGTGGCTGTCGCTGGGCGTGCTCACCGGTGTCGGCCTGCTCGGCCTGCTGGCGGCCTTCCGGCTGCTGGAACGGCGGGACCTGGCGATCTGACGGCTGGCGATCTGACGGCTGTCGCGCCAGGCGTTCAGCAGCCGCACCTGCGCGCGGCGTCGAGCAGGCGCTCGCGGACCAGGGCGACGTGCGGGTTGGCGGAGCCGGCCGGGCGCCGGACCAGGTAGGCGGTGTTGATCGGCGGGTCGGCCGGCTGGTGCAGCAACCGCAGGGCCCCGGAGGCGAGTTCGGACCGGCACAGGTAGCCGGGCAGCACGCTCCAGCCGGCGCCCGCCGTCACCGCGGCGAGCACCGCCCGCAGGTCCGGCACGGTGACGGCCGCCCGGGCGTGCAGGCGCCGGTCGAAGACGTGCCGCCAGTAGCGGCGGGCGATCGGCAGGTCCTCGGCGTAGCTGAGCAGCGGCACTTCGGCGAGGGCGGCCGGCAGTTCCCGGCCGGCCAGCCGTTCGGCCCACACCGGGGCCGCGACCAGGACGAACTCCTCGTCGGCCAGCGGTTCGGCGAGCAGCGTGCGGCCGCGCGGGCGCCGGGTGGCGACCACCAGGTCATGCCGCCCGGTTCGCAGTTCGTCCAGCAGCGGGTCGGTGAGCCCGGTGGTGACCCGCAGTTGGACGCCCTCGGCGACCAGCGGGGCCAGCGCGCCGAGCAGCACGGTGCCGAGGAATTCCGCCGGCCCGGCGAGGTGCACCGGCTCCGGCGCGGCGCCGTCGGGTCCGGCGGCGACGCCCGCCAGCTGGTCCAGCGGGGCCGACAGCCGGGCCGCCAGGTCGTCGGCGTACGGCAGCGGGCTGACCCCGCGCGCCCGGCGCTCGAACAGCTCCCGGCCGAGCCGTTGCTCCAGTGCCCGGACCTGCGCGGTCACCGTCGACTGGGACAGGCCCAGCTGGTGTGCGGCCGCGGTGAGCGAACCCGCGCGGTGCACCGCGAGGAAGGTCCGCAGCTGGTTGAGGTCCAGCGGGCCGGAGCCAGGCGTCACCCGATCGGTCATGGTCACGAGCGTACGGGATTCCGATGGCTCGGCGGCCTGTCTGAGACATCGGAATTTCGATGCCAGGCATCGTCGTGTCCATTGGTCCCCCGTGGGGCGGCCGGTCTAGGTTCGGCGGCGTGATCGCTGCGGCGGGAGAGCCGTGGCGGGGACCGCAACCCTGGAGGCAGCACCATGGCCGACATCCTGTTCGTCCTGACCGGCGCGAAGGTCTGGACGCTCAACGACGGCACCGAACACCCGACCGGCTTCTGGGCCGAGGAGGCCCTCGTCCCGTACCAGGCGCTCACCGCCGCCGGTCACCGGATCACCGTCGCCACCCCGGGCGGCGTCGTCCCGGTGGCCGACCGGGCCAGCCTGACCGACCCGGCGACGGCTGCGGCCCTGGAGGCCGTCGAGGAGTTCCGCCGACCGGTGAAGCTGGCGGAGGTCGACCCGGCGGACTACGCCGCCGTGTTCTACCCCGGCGGCCACGGCCCGATGGAGGACCTGGCGGTCGACGCCGACTCCGGTCGGCTGCTCACCCGGGTGCTGGCCTCCGGCCGGCCGCTCGGCGTGGTCTGCCACGGCCCGGCGGCGCTGCTGGCGGCCCGCGGCGAGGACGGAAGCTCGCCGTTCGCCGGGTACCGGATGACCGCCTTCACCAACGCCGAGGAGGTCCAGGGCGGTCTGGCGGACCGGGCGAAGTGGCTGCTCCAGGACCGCCTGGTGGACGTCGGTGCGGACTTCCAGGAGGGCGAGCCCTGGGCGCCGCACGTGGTCGTCGACCGCAACCTGGTGACCGGTCAGAACCCGGCCTCCTCGGCCCTGGTGGCCGCCGAGCTGCGGAAGCTGCTGGCGCGGTAGCACCGGACCGCCCGGACGTACGAGCGGTGGTTCGGACGGACGCGTCGTACCGGCCATGCCACTGATCACCCGTCCGGGTGGTGTCAGCGGGACAAGGGCCCGGGAGGGCGGCGGGGACCGGGGGCGGACGTGAGCATACGGTCATGATCACGCTACGCCGAACCACCATCGCCGCGGTCGCCGCCTGCGCGGCGCTGCTGGCACCCCTGGTCCCCGCCGCCGCCCAGGCCGCACCGGTGCCCGTCGCCCAGGCCTTCCGCGGCGGCGCCGAGCAGCGGGTCGCCGCCTACCTGGACGGCATCCGCGACAACCCCGACGAGCTGCGCCGCTTCCTCCACGACCTGCCCAAGGGCGGCGACCTGCACAACCACCTGTCCGGTGCGGTCTCCACCGAACTGCTGATCCGACTCGCCGCCGAGGACGGCCTCTGTATCGACACCGCGACCCTCACCGCGCAGGTCGCGCCCTGCTCGGCCACCGCCCGCCCGGCCGCCGACGCCGTGTCCGACCCCGACTTCCGGCAGCAGGTGATCCGCGCCTGGTCGATGCAGGACTTCGTGCCCGGCGCCGAGTCGGGCCACGACCACTTCTTCGCCACCTTCGGCAAGTTCGGCGAGGCCAGCTGGCGCCACCCGGGCCGGATGCTGGCCGAGGTCACCGACACCATGGCCGAGCAGCACCAGAGCTACCTGGAGACGATGCTCACCCCGGCCTCGGCCGGCGCCGCCGCGCTCGCCGCCAAGGTCGGCTTCGACCCCGACTTCGCCAAGCTGCGCGACAAGCTGCTCGCCGACGGCGGCATCGACCAACTCGTCACCCAGGCCGGCTCGGACGCCGACCAGATGCTCGCCGAGTACCGTGCCTCCGCCGACTGCGACGGGGACCGCCCGGCGCCCGGCTGCGCCGTCACCGTCCGGATCATCTCCCAGGCCTCCCGCGCCTCCACTCCCGCCCGGGTGTTCACCCAACTGCTGCTCGGCATGGAACTCGCCAGCCGGGACGACCGGTTCGTCGCCGTCAACCTCGTCCAGCCCGAGGACTACCCGGCCTCGCTGGAGAACTACGACCTCCAGATGCGGATGCTGGACTTCCTGCACCCGCTCTACCCCAAGGCCCACATCACCCTGCACGCGGGCGAGTTGGTGCCCGGACTGGTCAAGCCCGAGGACCTGCGCTTCCACATCCGCGAGGCCGTGGTGACCGGCCACGCCGAGCGGATCGGCCACGGCGTCGACGTCGTCCACGAGGACGACTCCGCCGGGTTGCTGGACACCCTGGCCGAGCGGCACGTCCTGATCGAGGTGCCGCTGACCAGCAACGAGCAGATCCTCCAGGTCGCCGGGCCGGACCACCCCTTCCCGCTCTACCGCCGCCACGGCGTCCCGACCGCCCTGGCCACCGACGACCCGGGCGTCTCGCGCGGCGACATCACCGAGGAGTACCAGAAGGCCGCCACCCGCTACCGGTTGGGCTACCGCGACCTGAAGGACCTGGCCCGGACGTCGCTGGAATACGCCTTCCTGCCCGGCCGCAGCCTCTGGCAGGACCGCGACCACTTCCGCCCCGCCCCCGAGTGCGCGGCCGACACCCTCGGCAGTGCCCACCCCAGCGCGGGCTGCGAGGCGCTCCTGGCGGCCAGCCCCAAAGCGGAGCAGGAGTGGCAGCAGGAGTGCGGCTTCGGTGAGTTCGAGGCGGCGGTGCTGCGCCGCAGCGCCTGAGGGTGACGGCGCCGCCGCCTTCCGGAGGGTTCGACCGGCCTCGGACGGCGGCGGCGCGGCTCCCGGTCCGGCTTCAGCGGAGGTCGAAGGCGGCGGGGTGGTGTCCGGCCCAGATCCGGCGGGCGTCCTGCTCGGGGTAGCGGATCGTCCGGGGGTGGGCGTCCAGGACGCGGGTGAGCTGCCCTTCGGTCTGGAAGGCGGGCCAGCCGGGGTCACCGGTGGTGGCGAAGGCGACCCAGGCCCGGTGGAGCTCGGCGGACACCGCGCGGGCCTCCGGGGAGGGGGTGTCGCCGAGCAGTTGACGGCCGATCGGGCTGTCCAGGGTGCCGAAGGCCAGCGGGACGTCGAGGCTGTGGCAGGCGCCCAGGGCCCCGCCGAGTGCGGGGGAGGACAGGGCCAGCTCGAACAGGTACGAGGTGCCGCCGGCGGCGGTGTTGGCCTCGGCGAGCTGGAGCGAGGGCATCCGGAACAGCGCGTCGGAGCGGACGGCCTCCAGCAGTTCGTCCGGGGAGGCCTGCGGGTACGCGGCGAGGTAGGCGTCGGGGCCGTCCGGTTGCGGGGCGAAGAGGTCGAGCGCGGTGGCGGCGTCCTGTTCGGTGAAGGTGCCCAGCAGGCCGGTCATGACGGTGAACAGCCGGAACTCGTCCCGGGTGTGGCCGACGAGCAGGTCGATGCCGGCGGCCCGGCCGGAGGCCAGGGCGGGCCAGGGCGCCTCGGGCAGGACCTCGCCGTCGACGACCGGGCAGACCGCGGCGCCGGACTGGGCGAAGGCCCCCCAGCGCCCGCCGTGTCCGGGCAGGTCGGCGCTGAGTGCGGTGAGCGCCTCGGCGAGGTGCCAGGGGGCGACGGTCGACAGGGCGGCGGCCGTGGGCGCGGTGCCGAGCCGGCCTGCCAGCGCGGCGGTGACCTCGGCGGCCAGCGCGGGGGTGCAGTGGCTGCCCGGCACCGAGTGGGTGACGGCACGTCGGAACAGGCCGCGCACCGGCTCCATGGTGAGCAGGGCGGCGATCGACCCGGCTCCGGCGGACTGGCCGGCCACCGTGACCTGGTCGGGGTCGCCGCCGAACGCGGCGATGTTGCGCCGGATCCAGTGCAGCGCGGCGATCTGGTCGAGCAGCGCGCGGTTGGCCGGGACGCCGTCGAGGAGGGCGAAACCCTCGACGCCGGCCCGGTAGTTGAGGCTGACCACGACGAGCCCGGCGGAGGCCAGGGCCGTCGCGTCGTACATGGGGTCGTCCGAGGCCGCCGCGATGTAGCCGCCGCCGGGGATCCAGACCAGGACGGGCAGCCCCACCGAGCCCGGATCGGGGGTGTGGACGTTGAGCGTCAGCCAGTCGGTGCCCTCGGTGGGGGCGGCGGCCACCGGGCCGGACTGCGGCGGTGTCGGGCCGAACTCCGCCGCCTCGCGGACGCCGTGCCAGGGCTCGACCGGCGCGGGGGCGGCGAAGCGAAGCGCGCCCACCGGGGGCCGGGCGTACGGGATGCCGCGGAAGACGGCGTGTCCGCCGTGGCGGCGGCCGCGCAACAGGCCCTCGGCGGCGCGTACGGTCGGGTATTCGGGCAGGTCGTGCTCAGGCATGGTGCTCCTCGGTCCGACTGCCCCCAGGGTTATCGGTCAGCTGTATTATGTCAACTGTATGGAAAAGATTGGGGGAGTGGCCGACGATGCCGAAGCAGGTGGACCACCAGGAGCGCCGCGAGACGATCGCCCGTGCGCTGTGGCGGGTGGTGGAGCGGCGCGGCGCCACGCACCTGACCATGCGTGAGGTCGCCCAGGAGGCGGGCATCTCGCTCGGTCAGCTCCAGCACTACTTCACCTCACGGGCGGCCATGCTCGCCTTCGCGATGGACTTCGCCGGCGAGCAGACGGCCCGGCGGGTCGGCCGGGGCCTGGCGGAGCTCGGCGAGCGGCCGCACCCGCGTGACGTGCTGCGGGTGACGCTGGTCGAGATGCTGCCGCTGCACGCCGACGCGCGGGCGACCAGCCGGATGGGCGCCGCCTACGTCCTGGAGGCGCTGCACGACGAGGACGTCCTCGCGCGGGCGCGGGGCGGCCTGCTGCAGGGGCGGGCGATGGTCGAGCAGGTGGTCCGGCAGGCGATCGCCGACGGGCTGATCGCCCCCGACCGCGACGCGGTCGTGGAGACCGACCTGCTGCTCGCGCTCACCGGGTTCACCACCCTGCTCGAACTGCGCGTGATCGAGCCGGTGGCCGTGCTGGCGGCCGTCGACCGGCACCTGGACGGCCTGTTCGCCCGTTTCTGACCGACCGCCCGGTCGGTGATCCGGCCTCCCCGTCGTGTGGTTGACGAGGTGTCAAGCATGGGCGAAAGGGCAGGTTTCACTGTACGAACGGGACGTGCCGCCTGCCCGTTCGGGCGAAAGTCCGGCCCTGGCGGGCCCGATGGGGCCCGCCAGGCTTCCGGGCGAGTGTCACTCGCGTCACTCTCTGTCCCATCGAGGTCGGGTTGGTGTTAGAAACGAGTTCTAAACCCGCCGGTAGGCTTCTGAAAGCGGCCGATGAGACCACCTCTATTGGCAGGTGCATGGTGTGAACGAGACGTGGGGGAGACGTGCGGCTTCAGCGCTTGATATCGCTCAACTGCCCACTGACGTTCAGCAATTCGTGGCACTGGGAGGACTGCTTCCCCGAGGCGGGCGTGCCCGGCTGCTGGCAGATCACGCTCGCCGTCACGGTCTGGTCCTCGGGGACCTCGATGGGAGTCACCCAGTGGTAGTCCTGGTTCCGGAAGGTTTCCAAGGCGATCGTCGTGATCGTCTGCTCACCGAACTTGATGGTCAACAGCCCCTGGTCGCCCTGGAAGTTGGCGGCCACGATGTCGGTGATCCGGAAGACCTTGCCGTGCTCCACCTTGTAGGCGCCCACCGCGGAGCCGCCGCTGTTGGTGGTCACGTCGACCGTGGTGGAGAACTGCTGCTCCGTCCCCGGGACCGCCCGACCGGAGCCGCCGCCCGAACCGCCGCCGGAGCCGCCGCCCGTCGTACCGCCCTGCTGGCCCTGACCGCTCGGAGTCGCCCCGGCAGCCGGAGCCGACGGGGTCGGGACGGGGACGGGCGCCGGGGTGAACGAGGCGGCCTTCTGCTCGACGGCCTGGTTCGCGGCCTGCTTCGCCGAGCTGCGCACCGCCGGCCGGACCAGCGTGAGCCAGGCCAGGATCAGCGCGATCAGCGCCGCGAGCAGCGCGAGCAGCCACGTGGGCAGCAGCGCGTGCTGGACGAACTCGCCGTCCAGCACGTTCCGGCGGTCGGCCGGCTGTGCGCCGGCCTGCTGCGGGCCGCTCGGCTGCGGGCCGTCCGGCTTGGCGGCGTCGCCCTCATGGTCGACGGTGACCTCGAAGGGCCAGGTGGCCGGCTTGCCGAACCAGATCAACTTGCGCGCGCGGACCTTCAGTCGGGTCTCGGCGGACTCGCCCGGTTCGAGGCGCAGCTTCTCCGGGGCGAACCCGAAGCGCAGTTCCTCGCCGGGCTGGGCCGGGGAGAAGGTCACGACGGTGGCCGTGTTCCCCAGGTTGCGCACCGACGTCCGGTAGCGGGCGCGCAGCCAGCCCCGACGGCGCCGGGGGGCGAGCGCGGTGCGCAGCTCCCGGAACGGCGTCACCGTGACGGTGGTCTCGGGCACGGTCACCAGCTCGGGGCGCTCGGCGGGCAACACCCGGATGCCGAGCGGGAACTCACCGGCCCGCACCTCGTGGGAACGGGGCGGCGCCAGCCGTATCGTCACCGTCTCGGACGTCCCCGGATAGAGCGAGAGACGGGCCGGCTCGACCGTCGTCCACGGGGCGCACTCCCCGACCACTTCCAGCGAGTACGCCTCAACGATGTCGGTCTCATTGCGAACCGTCAGGGTCATCGAGGCTGCGTCGCCGGGCGACACCGTCAGCGCGGGAAGGCCGAGTTCGGGAGATGCGGTCATGCCGTGACGGTAGGACCGGAGGACACCCCGAGGAGAGAGCCCCGCGGGCAAGCTGCGGGCACACGCCTTGCCCGCAGGAACAACCGGGCCCTGCCCGGTGCCACAGCCATGCTCCCCGCCGGCGCCCCCCGCCAACGCCCGCGGCCGGCTCCACGACACGGCGCCCGGCTGCCCTCACCACGCGTCCAGTGACGCCCACGAAGCAGAACGGAACAGTTGATGACGATGATCGAGACCACCACCCACGAGGCCGCCGGGGCGACCAGGTCCGTCCAGGCCCGACCGCGTGGATCGGCCGAGCCCGCCGCGGTGCGCGTCAAGCCGGGCCGGGTCGCGGTGGCGGTGTACGCGGAGGACATCATCCTCCACACGGGCGTCGTCCAGCAGCTGAGGCAGCGGCCGGAGGTGGAGCTGCTGGCCGAGGGCGACGTCGCGCGGGCACAGGTGTCCCTGATGGTGGTCGACGGGCTGAACGACGCCGTGACCGACCGGCTGCGCCGACTCCGCCTCAACACGCAGAGCCGGACCGGGCTGGTGGTGGGCCACTTCGAGGCCGGCGGGCTGCAGACCATCATCGAGTGCGGCGTCGGCGCCGTGCTGCGCCGCTCGGACGCCGACCAGGACCGGCTCGTCCACCTCATCACCGCCCTGGCCAACGGTGAGGGTGTCATGCCCGGGGACCTCCTCGGCAAGCTGCTCGACCGGGTCGGGAGCCTCCAGCGCACCATGCTCGACCCGCGCGGCCTGACCCTGTCGACCCTGACCGCCCGGGAGGCGGAGATGCTCCGGCTGGTCGCCGACGGCCTCGACACCAGCGAGATAGCGGCCCAGACCTCGTACTCCGAACGCACCGTCAAGAACGTGCTGCACGAGATCACCACGCGGCTGGGACTGCGCAACCGCGCCCACGCCGTCGGGTACGCGATGCGCCACGGCCTGATCTGAGGCCGGGCCGGATCGTCGCCGCCGGATTGCCCTCAGGGGCACCGGTCGCTACCCCCGGCTCGGGTGCCCGGGGCCTGTCCCCGCGTTCCCGGGCCGGGGAGACTGCCGGATGTACCGCCTTCTCGGTCTGTGAGGTTGAGCGTGATCGGCGCCACCGGCACCCCCCGCCCCGTCCGGCGCTCGGCGCGAGCCGCCGCCGCGCTGCTGCTGTCCCTGGCCGTGGCCGTGGTGACGCTGGGCACCGCGAACTCCGACGGGAAGGGAAGAGGGCCCGCCCCGGTGGCCGCCGGGGCCGCGGCGGAGAGCGGGCGGATCGTCTACGCGGGTACGGGCCACCGCAGCCTGGCGCGGGTCACCGGCACGGCGTCCAGCACGCCGCTGTTCGGGCCGGGGCCCGTCCACTTCGACACCGAACCCTCGGCCCGCGGTGAGCAGTTGGTGTTCACCAGCCTGCGGGACGAGACGCTGCCCCAGGTCTACCTGCGCGAGCAGTCCGGCGCGGTGCGCCGGCTCACCACGGGCATGGACACCGCGGAGCCGACGCTGACCCCGGACGGCCGCGCCGTCGTGTTCGACGCGGTGGAGCCCGGCGGACGCGACGGGCAGACCCAGCGCGACCTCTGGGTGGTCAACACCGACGGCACCGGGCTGCGCAGACTGACCGACACCGCGGACTCCGAGGCGCACCCGACGGTCTCACCCGACGGCAAGTGGGTCGCGTACACCTGCAACGTCGACCGGGAGCACACCCAGATCTACGTCATGCCCCTGGCCGGCGGTGCGGCGCAGCGGATCACCGCGGTCACCGCCGGCAACGCCATCGAACCGGCGTGGAACCCGGTGGACGCGCCCGACCTCCGTGACCAGATCGTCTACACCTGGGACCAGGGCGGCCAGACCGGACCGCAGCTGCGGGTCATGACGCCCACCGGCGCCAACGACCGGGCGTTCTTCCCCGGCGTCGGCGCCGACTGGCGGACCAGGTCCGCCGGCTGGCTGCCCGACGGCAGCGGGGTGCTCTTCCTCAGCCCCAACCGGCTCAACGGCAACCCGACGGCGCACGAGAGCGTGTACCGCGCCAAGACCTGCTTCTGCGGCGGGGCCGAACTGGTGCTGAGCGAGGAGCGCGCCGTCCGCACCCCGGTCTGGCTCGGCCCGCAGAACGGCGGCGGGCCCGTCGTGGACCGCAACAGCGCCGAGACGCCCGACGTGGCCGACCTGTCGGACATCCGCCCCGACGGAGTGGACCCGCGCGACCTGGGCGTCAGCGTGCTCCGGGAGGACCCGGCCGCCGACACCAACACCGACCCCGCGACCGACCCGCTGTTCAACCCCCGCCCCGGCTACGACCCGTGGTTCGAACGGCAGACCTACACGCCGGACGGCCGGGGGATCGTGGTGACCCGCTTCGAGGACTCGCCCGCCGGCCGGATCGAACGGATCTGGCAGACCGGCGTCGACGGCTCCAACCCGCGCCCGATGAACCTCGCCGGGCGCGGGCCGAAGGACTGGGACACCGACCCGGCGCTCTCGCCCGACGGCCGGCTGGTGGCCTTCACCAGGACCTCGCCCGGCGGCATCGGCGCGGCCTCCGGCCCCGGGCGGGTGCTGATCGCGAACGTGTCGACCGGCGCGATCGTCGGCACCGTCGAGCCGACCAGCGACCAGCCGGCCGCGTCGGTGGCCCAACCCTCCTGGTCCCCGGACGGCAAACTGATCGCCTACACCAAGACCGAGGTCATCAACGGCAGCGGCGCCAACAAGCACGTGTGGACCGTGCCCGCCGACGCCCTCGACCGGCCGACCGACCTCAGCCGGACGGCCTGCCCGGGTGCCTGCGAGGTCATCGACGACAGCCCCGCGTTCTCGCCGGACGGCCGGCGCGTCGCCTTCAACCGCAAGACCGGCAACGGCGGGCCCAACGAGCGGAACGGCGTCCTCGTCGCCTCGGCGACCGGCGACGGCTGCACGGTGGCCCTGCCCGCCGGGCCCGGCCAGGACCGCAACGCCTGCCGCCGCCCGCTGCCGGACACCCCCGACGCCGGACCGTTCCAGCCCCGCGACGTCGCCTGGACGGCGGACGGCGCGCAGCTGGTGCTGACCTCGCGCCGGGCCCTGCCGGCGAACTCGCCCGAGGCGCTGTCGAGCCTCGACCTCGCGACCGGCCGGCTCACCTCCATCAACTCCCGGCTGCCGGGGCGGCAGAAGGAGCCGAGCGTCCAGCAGTCCGTCGACCTGGCGCTGAGCGCGCCGGCCAGCACGCCCCCGGTCCCGGCCGGCAGCAGCACCACCGTGGACATCACCGTCACCAACCGGGGCCCGGCGCCCTCGCCCGGCACCGTGTTCACGGCCTCGGTGCCGGCGGGTGCCCGGCTCGGCGGGCTGAAGGCCTCGGCCGGCACCTGCGACGCCGTGGCGCTGCGCTGCGAGCTCGGCACGCTGGCCCCGGGCGCGGTCGTCCGGGTGACCGCCACCGTGGTCGCCACCCAGAGCGGGGACCAGCGGTTCGGCTGGTGGGTCACCGGAGCGGTGGTCGACCCGCGGCCCGAGGACAACGCGGGGCAGACGGTCGTTCCCGTCCAGGCCGCGTCGCCGTCCCCGTCTCCGTCGGCCTCGCCGTCGCCCTCCCCGTCCGCGTCACCGTCTCCGTCGCCGTCCGCCCCGCCCGCCTCGTCACCGCCCGCCCCGCCGCCACCGGCGCCCGCCCCGGCCCCCGCACCGCCGGCGCCTCCCGCGCCCAAGGCCGGACCGGCCGTGACGGTCGGCGCCCAGCCGAATCCCGGCTACGTCGGCGGCCGGGTGACCGTCACCTACACCGTGCGCAACGACGGCCAGGCCCTCGCCACCGGACTGCGGCTGTCGCTCGGCCTGCCCGCCGGGGTCCCGACCGGACCGCTGCCACCCGGCTGCACCGGCGGCGTCTGTGACGTGGCCGACCTGCTCCCGGGCGCCAGCGCCGTCGTCCAGGTGGTGCTGGCACCCGAGGCCACCCTGGACACCACCGTCACCTCCGTCCTGACCACCACCGGCACCGATGCCAACCCGGGCGACCACGTCGCGCGGACCCCGCTGCGCATCCTGCAGCCCCGCATCGTCGCGGTGCCGCCGATCGGCAAGCCCGGCTTCGTGACCTCCGTCCGCGGCGTGGACTTCCCGCCCGGCGTGCCGGTGACCCTCACCTGGACGCCCGGCATCACCGCCGCCGCGGCGCCCACCCACCCGGTCGCCAGCGGCACCTTCGCCGCCCAGCTGCTCATCCTCCCCAAGGACGAGACGGGTCCGCGGACCATCACCGCGAGCGGCCCCGGATTCTCCCCGGTGACCACCCCCTTCCTGGTGGTGACCGGCAGCATCGGCCCGCCGGGGGAGGTGCAGCGCCGGTGATCCACGAAGTCGACGAGGGGCTGCGGCTCCTGCTCGCCGAGAGCGGCCTGCAGGAGCGCGGGGTCGAGCTGGTCTTCGACTCGCCCACCCGGGACTGGGCCGCCCGGCGCAACGCGCCGACGGTCAGCGTCTTCCTGTACGGCATCCGCGAGGACGTGGCCCGCCGGCAGAGCGGCGCCGCCGAACAGCACGACGCGGACGGCGTGGTGGTGGCCTGGCGCAGCGCACCCCGTTGGTTCGAGCTGGCCTACCTGGTGACGGCGTGGACCAACCGGCCGCAGGACGAGCACCGGCTGCTGTCCGAGGTGCTCCGCTGCCTGACGGCGACGGACGCGCTCCCCGCCCGGCTGCTCACCGGCACGCTCGCCGAACTCGGGCTCACCGTCGGGCTGGAGACCGCCGGGCGCAGTGAGGGCATGCCGTCGGTGTCCGACGTGTGGTCGGCCCTCGGGGGCGAGCTGAAGCCCTCGATCGACCTCAGGGTGCTCGCCCCGCTGTCCGGCGAGCGCGCCCCGGCTGGGCCCCCGGTCACCGAGGGGCTCGTGCTGCGCACCGTCGACACGGCCGACCAGGCCGACCCGTCCGACGACCCGGGCCGCCGCCTGCGCTACGACGGCGCCACGGACCCCGGCGCGGACGGCTTCGCGGCGCCCCGGGAACGCCCGTTGCCGCCCGGCCGCCGACGGCGCGGCGGAGCGGTGCGATGACCCTCGACCTTGAGCCGGCGGCCACCAGCGCGCCGGCCGTCGACGTCGCCGACCTGTGGGAGCGGCTGCGCCGCGTCGAACAGCGGATCCGCGCCGCCGTCCGCGAGCGCAGGGCCGACGACCCGGACCCGGACGACCCGTACCGGGGCCAGTACCTCACCCCGGAGGCGGTCGAGCGGATCCTGGCGGCGCCCGCCGCGGTGGGTCGGGCCGACGCCGATCCCGGTGAGCTGGTGCCGCCGCCGCCCGGGTCGAGGCTCGAACGGCTCGTCGACGGCTTCGGGCTGCTGCCGGTCGACCTCGAACTCCTGCTGGTGGCGCTCGCCCCCGACCTCGACACCCGCTTCGAACGGCTCTACGGCTACCTCAACGACGACCTGACCCTGCGCCGGCCCACCATCGGGCTCGCGCTCGACCTGTGCGGCCTGCCCGGGGCGGGCGCCGGCCGGTTCCGCTTCTCCGCCCAGGCCCCGCTGATCGCCGGCGGGCTGCTGGAGGTCACCGAGCCGGAGCGCCCGCTGCTCTCCCGGGGCCTGCGCCTGCCCGACCGGGTGACGGCCCATCTGCTCGGGGCGGACGAGCTCGACGGCGCGCTGAGCGGGCTGGTCCGCATCGGCCGGGCCGGCGCCGGCGCCCCGCCGGAGGCCGCCCGCCGCCTGCGCGCCGCCGTGGCGAACGGCGGCGCACTGGTGCACCTGCTGGACCGGGGCGGCAGCGCCGGACGGCTCGCGGTCGACGCCCTCGCGGGCATCGGCCGCCAGGCCCTGGTCGTCGACGTCGCCGCGCTCGCCGCCCGGCCCCCGGACGCCGCGGTGCGCGCGCTCGCCCGGGAGGCACGGCTGACCGGCAGCGGAGTGGTGCTCGGCCCCCTGGAGCGGCTCGAACCCGAACGCCCGGAGCAGGCCCGGCTGTTGCGCGAACTCTGCACGGAGCTCGCCGGGGTGCCGCTGCTCGTGCACGGTACCCGTGCCTGGGATCCGGTCTGGGCGCGGGAGAGCCCGGTGGTGCTGGTCGCCCCGCCGCTGGACCCGGGACAGCGCGCCGAACGCTGGGCGCACGCGCTGCGGACGGCGACGGGCGGGCCGGACGAGGGCGCGCCGGACGAGGGTGCGCTGAGCCACGACCTGGCCGAGGCGGTCGCCCCGTACCAGCTCGACGAGGACCAGGTGACCAGGGCCGCCGGTGTGGCGACCAGGACGGCCGCGGCCGAGCACCGCCCGGTGACCGCCGACGACCTGCGGGCCGCCGTCCGGGCGCAGAACGGTGCGGGGCTCGCCCGCCTGGCCCGCCGGATCGAGCCCGCCGTCGGGTGGGACGACCTGGTGCTGCCCGAGCCCACCGCGCGCCAACTGCACGAACTGGTGCTGAGAGCCCGGCATCGCGACCAGGTGCTCGGCCAGTGGCGGATGCGGCCGGGCGGAGGGCGCGGACGCGGGGTGATCGCGCTGTTCGCCGGGGAGTCGGGCACCGGAAAGACCATGTCGGCCGAGGTGGTCGCCGCGGAACTCGGCATGGAGCTGTACGTCGTGGACCTGTCCACCGTCGTGGACAAGTACATCGGCGAGACGGAGAAGAACCTGGAACGGATCTTCACCGAGGCCTCGCAGGTGAACGGCGTCCTGCTGTTCGACGAGGCCGACGCGATCTTCGGCAAGCGGTCGCAGGTCAAGGACGCCCACGACCGGCACGCCAACGTGGAGTCGGCGTACCTGCTGCAGCGCATGGAGTCCTTCGACGGGATCGCGGTGCTGACGACCAATCTGCGCGCCAACCTCGACGAGGCCTTCACCCGGCGGCTGGACGTCATCGCGGAGTTCCCCGTGCCGGACGAGGAGCAGCGGCATGCCCTGTGGGACCGCTGCCTGGGCCCGCGGATCCCCCGCGACGAGGACCTCGACCTGGCCTTCTGCGCGCGGCACTTCGAACTCGCCGGCGGCTCCATCCGGGCGTGCGCGGTGACCGCGGCGTACCTGGCGGCCGAGACGGGCCGGCCGCTGGGCATGGCGCAGCTGGTGTCCGCGATCAAGCAGGAGTACCGCAAGCTCGGCCGCCTGGTCCTGGAGAGCGAGTTCGGGCCGTGGTCGAGCGCCGCCGGGCGGGTCTGACCATGCGCGTCGCACGCCCGGCCCGAACGGTCGGACACGCTCGGTGGAACGCGGGCCGGGGCTGACACCGAGGACCGGTCGTTCCCTGCGGGGTGCCCGTCGGGGCAGCGAGCCTGCCCCTGGTCAGGGACCCGGGGACATGTCGCGGGGGGTGGTCCCGGCAGCAGACTCGGTGGTGATTGATCGGCCACCCCGAAGGAGCGAGCATGCCGTCGTACCTCACACCGGGCGTGTACGTGGAGGAGGTCCAGTCCGGTGCCCGGCCGATCGAGGGCGTCGGCACAGCCGTCGCCGCTCTGGTCGGCTTCGCCGAGACCGGCCCCTTCCACGAGCCCACCCTGGTGACCAACTGGGACCAGTACGTCCAGCAGTTCGGCGGCTTCACCGAAGGCACCTACCTGCCGCACGCCGTCTACGGCTTCTTCGCCAACGGCGGCGGCGCCGTCTACGTCGTCCGGATCGGCCGCGAAGGCGGCGCGACGGGCGGCGGCAGGCCGGCGGCCGTCCGACCGGCGCCCGCGCCCACCGCGGTCGCGGGCTTCCTGTACTCGGCCCTGCCCGCCGCGGGCGGAGACGTGTCCGTCGAGATCGCCGACGCCGAGGGGGAGAACGTCCCCGACGACCGGTTCCGGCTGGTGGTCCGCAAGGGCACCGAGGTCGCCGAGACGTACGAGGTCTCGACCCGCAAGAACACCAAGGGCTACGTCGTCACCCAGCTGCGGGAGTCCAAGCTCGTCGCGGTCGGCGAGCAGCCCGGCACCGCGCCGAGCCGCCCCGAGCGGCAGACCCTCACCCTCGCCGCCGCCCCCGCGGCCGGGCCGGTGGCCCCCGCGACCCGGCTGGACCCCGCCGAGTACGTGGGCGACGCCTCGGCCCGGACCGGCTTCGCCGGCCTGGAGGCGATCGACGAGATCACCATGGTCGCGGTGCCCGACCTGATGAGCGCCTTCGAGCGCGGGGACATCGACGCCGAGGGGGTCAGGACCGTCCAGCTCGCGGTGATGTCGCACTGCGAGCAGATGGGCGACCGGATCGCCGTCCTGGACGCCCCGCCCGGGCTGAACGCCCAGCAGGTGCGCAACTGGCGCAACGAGGAGGCGGGCTACGACTCCCGCTACGCGACCCTGTACTACCCGTGGATCAAGGTGTTCGACCCGGCGACCGGCCGCAACTCGATGGTCCCCCCGAGCGGGCACGTCGCCGGGGTGTGGGCGCGCAGTGACGCCGAGCGCGGCGTGCACAAGGCGCCGGCCAACGAGGTCATCCGCGGCGCGGTGGACCTGGAGATCCGTCTCAGCAAGGGCGAGCAGGACCTGCTGAACCCGATCGGCGTCAACTGCGTGCGGGCCTTCCCCGGGCGCGGCATCCGGATCTGGGGCGCCCGGACCCTCTCCTCGGACCCGGCGTGGCGCTACCTCAACGTCCGACGGCTGTTCAACTACCTGGAGGAGTCGATCCTCCTGGGGACCCAGTGGGTGGTGTTCGAGCCCAACGACGACCGCCTCTGGTCCAGCATCCGCCGCAACATCACCGCGTTCCTGACCGAGGAGTGGCGGCGCGGGGCGCTGTTCGGCAGCACGGCTGCGGAGGCCTTCTACGTCAAGTGCGACCGTGAGAACAACCCGCAGGAGTCCATCGACCTCGGACAGGTGGTGTGCGAGATCGGGGTCGCTCCGGTGAAGCCCGCCGAGTTCGTGGTGTTCCGGCTCTCCCAGTTCTCCGACAGCACCAGCCTCGTCAACGAGTGACACGCGCCTCGTCCACGAGTGACCAGCAGGCCAGCACAGACCGGAAGGGAAGGTGACAGGGAGTCATGGCTGAAGGCGATCCGCTCTCCACACATATATTCGGCGTCCAACTCGGCGGCTACAACGTCGAGTCGGTCAAGGAGGTCAGCAACCTGACCGTTGACCAGGACGTCGTCGAGTACAAGCAGGTGACCCAGCAGGGCAAGCTGATCGTCCGCAAGCAGCCCGGCGCGCGACTGCCGGGCGAGGTGACGATCACCCGCGGCCTCGACAAGAGCGGGGCGTTCACCAAGTGGATCAACGAGACGCTCAACAACGGTGCGATCAACACCGCGCGGCAGAACCTCACCATCGAGGTCAAGGACACCACCGGTGCCACGCTCCGGCGGATCCAGCTGATGAACGCCTGGGCCAGCCGGTGGGAGGGCCCCACCCTCACCGCCGGTGAATCCAGCCCCGCGACGGAGACGGTGACCATCGTGTTCGAGGAGATCACCGTCGAATGAGGCGACGGATCAGCCTTGACGAACTCCTGGAGCAGGCCCCGGCACCCGCCCCGGCCCCGACCCCGCAGGCCTCCGCGCCGCAGCGGGGTCGGGGCCCCCAGGGGCACGGGCTGCACACGGAGTTCGAGTTCGAGCTCCCGCGCGGGTACCTCGACGACGAGGGCACCCTGCACCGGCACGGCGCCATGCGCCTGGCCACCGCGCGGGACGAACTCATGCCCCAGATCGATCTGCGGGTCAAGGAGAACCCGGCGTACCTGAGCGTGGTGCTGCTCAGCCATGTGATCACCAGGCTCGGCACCGTCACCGACGTGCACGCCGGCGTCGTCGAGCGCATGTACGCCACCGACGTCGCGTTCCTCCAGGACTTCTACCAGCGGATCAACAGCGAGGGCCACACCCGCGCCGCGGTGACCTGCCCGCACTGCGAGGGCTCCTTCGAAGTCGACCTCGCTGGTGGGCGCCTGGGGGAATGGTGACGTACGCGACCGCCCGGCTGTATGAGGAGGTCGCGTACATCGCCTACCACTTCCACTGGCAGCGGGAGGACATCCTCGACCTGTCCCACCACGAACGCCGCGAGTGGGTACGGGAGATCGCGCGGATCAACACCCGCGTCAACGAAGGCGGGTGAGCGGCATGGGGATCCGGAGCAGGTTCGGGCGCCGGCGGACGGGCGACGAGGGCGAGGCCGCCCCGGCGCCCCGGTCCGACGTGCCCCAGGCCGACGTGCCCGCCCCGGACGGCGGCTGGCGCGCGGTCGCGCCGCTGGCCCCGACCCTCGCGGGCCCGGCGACCGGGGTCAGCGACGGCCTGCGGTTCCGGTCCCGGCTCGCCTCCTGGCAGAACCCCTCGCTGTCCGGCGCGCTCGGCCACGCGGTGCTGCCGTCGGCCCCGGCGGGAATCCTGCGGGCGGTCGCCCGGCCCCTCGGCCCGGCGGCCGTCGGCGGGGCGGACGGGCCTGCGCTGCGGTACGCCGTGGCGGCGGGGCCCGCGGCCGCGCCGGAGCCTGCCGCGCAACCGCTCGCGGACGGGCCGGAGGTGGCGGTCGGGCGCGGGGAGGTACGGCAGGTCCAGCGGTCCGGCGCCACACCCCGACGGCTGCCCGTACGGTCGGCGGCCACCGGGGACGGCGGCGCTCCGGCGCTTCCCGCGGCCGCCGAGGGAACTGCGGGGTCGTCCGCCGGGCAGGACCGGCCGGTGCTGCCGCGCCGGGTCGGGACGCCGCTGACGGTGGCGCCGCGACCCCGGTCGCTGCCCACGCGCGCGGTGGCCGTGATCCCGCCCCGCTCGGAGCAACGCGCGGCGGAGCGTCCGGTGGGACGCTCGGCGGGTTCCTCCGACGCGCCCGACGCCCCCGGGGCGTCCGGGTCGGCAGTGGAACCGGGCGTCGGCGCCCGGCCGTCGGAGAGCCCCAAGACGTCCGAGCCGTCCGAGACCCCGGGGACCTCCGAGACCCCCAGGACCTCCGAGACCTCCACGACTTCCAGGACCTCCGAGCCTGCCTCGGTGCAGCGGACCGGTGCCCAGGCCCGGCCGTCCGGCACGGTGGCGCAGCCGGGCACGGCCGTGCAGCGCGCTGCGACCGGCGGCGCGGCACCGGGCCGACCGGTCCTCGGCGCTCCGCTGACCTCGCTGCCCGCCAGCGCCTCGTCGCGGCTCAACACCGACGACACAGCAGGCCCCGCGTACGGGCCGATGCCGATCGTCGCCTCGCCCGCGCAGCCGACCGGTCCGGCGGCGGGCGGGCCCGACGCTGCGGGGCCGTCCGCACCGGGGCGGCCGACTCGCCCGGAGCCCGGCCCCCGCGACACCGCCGCCGTGCAGCGCGCCGCCCAGCCGGGCGGTGGCACGTCCGCCACGCCGCCCACGGCGGCCCCCCGTACCCAGCGCGCCACCCGGTCAGGCGCCGGATCGTCCTCCGCGCGCACCCACGGCGGCCTGGGCGCACCGCTCGCCGCGCTGCCGCCGACGGCGAGCGGATCGCCCGGCACCCGTGCGGCCGACAGCCGGCGCGGACCCGTTCAGCGGACCACGGCCCAGGCGGCGAGCACCCCGGGCGGCACCGCCCCGGACTCCGGCGCACCCGCGGCTCCCACGTCCGCCGCACCGCCGCAGCCGACCGATCGGAGCGGGGCGGCGCCGGGCCCGGAAGGCGCCCCGCGCAGCGGCGCCGCCGGGTCGGCTGCGGCGGCGGTCCAGCGTGCGGTCGACGCGGGCCGGTCCGGCCCCCGGCGCGACGCAGTCCCGACCTCGGCACCGGCCGCGACGTCGGCCGCAGGCGCACGAGGCGCGGACGCGAGCGGGCAGGGCGGCTCCGGCACGCCCGGGCCCGCCGCTGTGCCGCAGCCATCCGCCGCCCCGGCACCGCAGGGCGCCGCCCGGCGCCCCGGGGGCACCGGCGGTGGCGCGAGCGCGCGGCCCGCCGCGTCGCCGGACGGCCACGGCCCGCTGGTCGTGCTGCGCGCGCCGATCGGCGGCACCGCCGCCCGCACGGCGGCCGCGCCCGGCCACCGCACCCGGAGCCTGCTCGGCGAGCGCAGCATGACGTCCGCGCTCGCCACACCGGCGACGGCTCCCGTGTCGCGCGCCGGTGCTGCACCCGGCCCCGCGCCCGCCCCACCCGTGGTCAGGGCCGCCTGGCGGCAGGACCCGCCCGCGCGCGCCGACGGCCCGTCGGCCGCGGAGCCTGTGGCCCCCGTCGCCCCCGCGACCTGGCGGAGCCGGGCTGCCGCCGTCCTACGGCTCCCGCGGCGCGAACCGGCGCGCCGAACCGATGCCGCGCGCTCGGCGGGCCCGGCGGCGGAGGCGACCGTCCGTGGCGGTTCTGCTGAGGGGCGCGCGAGCGTGCAGCGGTCGGCGGCCGTGGGCCCGCGGGCGGTGGCGTCGCGATCGTCCGCCCGTGACGGTGCTGCTGAGGTGCGTCCGAGTGTGCAACGGTCGACGGCCGACGGCCCGCGTGGTGCGGCGTCGCGGTCATCGCAGGACGGCGGTGCTCCTGTGCGGCGCCCGGCGTCCGGTGGTCCTGGCTCGGTCGAGCCGGGGGCGCAGCCGTCGACGCCCGTCGGCCCGGACGGTGTGACGGGGCCCGGTGCGCGGTCGTCGTCGGATGCCGGTGCTGCGCCGACGGGGCGTCCCAGTGTGCAGCGGTCGACGGCCGCCGGCCCGCCTCCAGAGGCGTCGGGTACGCGGCCTGCGCCGCCCGGGGCCGCTTCGGTGCCTGCCGTGGTCCTCGCGCGCCCGGCAGGGACCCCCGGGTCACCTGCCGCCGCCGTGACTCCGGCCGCTCCGGCGCCCGGATCGCGCGACGGTCGCGCCCCGGAGGTGCAGCGAGCCGTGTCCGGCGGTCCGAGTCCCGTGCAGCCGGACGCCCGTGCGGCGGAGGCCCGAGGTGCCGCGGCGCCTGCGGTGGTCCCCGCCGGGCGTGTACCGAGGGGGGAGTCCCCGGTGCTGCCGGTCGCCGCCCCGGCCGTCGCGGCCGATGGCGGCACGCCGGTGGTGACCGCCGCCCGGGCCGGGCAGGCCGCGAGCGTGCAGCGCTCCGCTTCCGACGGCCCTGCCCAGGCCTCCGGCCCGGCGGTCCCGGTCGTCCGACCTTCGCTGTCCGAAGGCGCTCCGGCGTCTGCCACGGCTCCCGCCGGGCGCGCGCGACGCGGGGAGCGCCCGGCGCCTTCGGCCCCGGCGGTCGGCGGCGGTGCCGTGGCCGTGTCCGCTGGGCCCGGCGGTCGCGCCTCGAACGTGCCGCTGGTGCGTCTCGCGCCGCCGGGACCGTCGGCGGCCCCGGCGGTCCAGCGGCTGCCGGTCGCCGGCCCGCCCGCGTCCGTGCCCGCCTCCCCGACGATGCCGCCGCCGAGCGGTGGAAGCTGGACGTCGGGCGGCGCACCGGGCGGCCTCGGCGCGCCCGGGGCGGGCGGGGAGCCGCCGGTGCGCACCGTGTCGTGGGTCGCGCAGCCCCGGGGCGGCGCGGGCACGCCTCCCCGGCCGGCCGCGTCGCCGGGGCCGTCGGCCGAGACGGCGCGGGTGCTGCAGCGGGTGGCGGAGCAGGCGGGCCTGTCCGGGGTGCCGTTGACCGCCGTACCGGCCCGCTCCCAGCCGGCCGTCCAGACCAGGGCCGCCCCGCCCCCGATCACCGTCCCGCCCCCGGCCCCGCCCTCGCAGGCGGGCCACGGATCGCCGGACGGGACCGACCTCGACGAACTGGCCCGACGCCTGATCGAACCCGTCGGACGGCTGCTGCGCGCCGAACTGCGCAGAGGAAGGGAACGCGCCGGGCGGCCGTACGACGGCCGCCGCTGAGCGCGTACGGCAGGGGCGGGCAGGCGACGGAGGCAGGAATGACCGACAACATCTTCGCGACGAGCGTGTTCTTCAAGCTCACGATCGGCGGCAACGACCTGGGGGAGTTCACGACCTGCTCGGGGCTGGGCGCCGAGGTCGAGATCCACCAGTACGCGGAGGGCGGCAACAACGGCTTCTCCTGGCAACTGCCGGGCCGCATCACCTGGTCGAACATCACGCTCACCCGCGCGGTCACGGCGGACACCGCCAAGATCGCGCGCTGGCTGGACGAGATCGTGCGGCGGGTCGAGCCCAAGGACGGCGAGATCGTCGCCCTGCGGCCCGACTTGAGCCGCATCGTCAGCTGGCAGGTGCTCGGCATCGTCCCCGTGCGGTGGCAGGGCCCGTCCTTCGACCCGATGAACTCGCAGGCGGCCATGGAGTCCCTGGAGATCGCCCACGCCGGCCTGCGTCCGTCATGACGGCGCGCGGTACCCGACCCAGACCACGCTTCGGACGACCAACGGAAGGAGGTGCGGGATGTCCTCAGCGGTTCCCGCGAGTGTCACCCGGGCCCAACTGGCCATCATGGAGCCCCCGGCGACGGTCGGCGCCCAACCCGGCGGGGTGATCGCGAGGCTTCCGCTCCAGTTCAACCCGTCGACCCTGGTGCTGCGGAAGTCCTCGGAGTGGCGCCGCACCCCGTCCCGGATGGCCAGCGAGTCCGCGCTGCCCGAGTTCGTCGGCAGCGGACCCCGCTCGCTCTCCCTGGAGGTGTTCCTCGATGCGACGGCCAAGCACGACAACTCCGTGGAACGGGCGGTGGAGCAGCTGATGACGGCCTGTGTCCCCACTCCGGCCAGCCTGGCGCGCAAGAAGCCGGCGAGCCCGTGGATCCGGCTGGACTGGGGCACGTCGAAGACGACGTCCTTCAACGGGGTGATGAGCGACCTCCAGGTCACCTACTCGCTCTTCGACGTCGACGGCAAGCCGCTGCGGGCCACCTGCTCGTTCTCCATCGACGAGGCCAGCGTCGACCCGCCGGGCCAGAACCCGACCTCCGGTTCGATGGAGGCGCGCAGCACCCACCGGGTGATCGCGGGCGACAGCCTGGCGCTGCTCGCCTGGCGCGAGTACGGCGACGCGACGGCCTGGCGCACCATCGCCGAGGCCAACGACATCGACGACCCGATGGTGCTCGTCCCCGGGACGGAACTGATCGTTCCGGCGCTCGACGAACTCACCCGAGGCGGACGGCCATGAGCACCCCCGAGGCACGCGGCGGCCGCTCCTTCGCCGCGGACCCGATCATCGAGGCGCCCGGGCCGCTGCCGCCGGTCTGGGCGACCCAGCTGGTCTCCTGCGACATCGAGGAGAGTGTCGGCCTGCCCGACACCGCCGTGCTGTCGTTCCGCGACGCGGACCACACCTTCCTCTCCGCGACCGGGGTCACCATCGGCACCCGGCTGCGGGTCTCCGTGGTGACGGTGCAGGGCCAGGCGCAGGTGCGGCTGTTCACCGGCGAGGTGACCGCGCTGGAGCTGGACGTGGACACCACCGGTTCGTTCACCGTGGTCCGGGCGTCCGCGGTCACCCACCGGCTGATGCGCGGGCGCCGGGTGAAGGGGTTCCGCAACATGTCGACGGCGGACATCGTCCGTCAGGTCGCCGCGGGCGCGGGGCTCGGCTGCGGCCGGGTCGACGCGTTCCCCGTCGTCCACCAGCAGCTGTCGCAGGCCAACGTGTCGGACTGGGAGTTCCTCCAGTACCTGGCGCAGGAGAGCGGTGCGCAGGTGCGCGTGGACGACGACGGGCTGCTGGAGTTCGTCAAGCCCGAGCCGGCCTCCTCCGCCCCGGCCCCCTCGACGCCCGCCCCGCAGAACCCGATGGTGCTGGAGTACGGCCGCAACCTGCTGGAGCTGCGCGGCGTGCTGACGGGCGGCGGCGGGGCGGACACGGTCGAGGTGCGCGGCTGGAACGTCGTCACCAAGAACGCCCTGGTCGCCACGGAGCCGTCGGTGACCAGCCGGACGGTGCTGCCGGGGCTCAGCCCGTCGGTGGTGGGCGCGGCCTTCGCCGGACCGGCACGGATGACCGTCACCGACACCCCGTACCGCACGCAGGCGGAGGCGACGGCCGCGGCCGGGTCGGTCGCCTCCTCGGTGGCCGCCGGATTCGGCGAGTTGGAGGTGGTCGCCGAGGGCAACCCGAGGCTGCGGGCGGGCACTCCGGTCGCGCTGGGCAACGTCGGCGCCGCCTTCTCCGGTCGCTACACCGCCACCGCGGTGCGCCACCTGATCGAGCCGTACCGCGGCTACCGGACCACCGTGGTGGTCAGCGCGGCGCCGGACCGCTCCCTCGCGGGGCTGGTCAGCGGGGGCGGCGCGCCCCCGCGCGGGCCGCGGATGCCCGGTCTGGCCATCGCGGTGGTCACCGACGTCCGGGAGCCGGGCGGCGCCGAGCGCGGCGGGGTGCGGCTGAAGTTCCCGTGGCTGGACGACACCTACGTCTCCGACTGGGTGCGCACCGTCCAGTGGGGCGGGCAGGGGGGCGGCGGCGTGTTCAGCCCGGAGGTGAACGACGAGGTGCTGGTCGGCTTCGAGCAGGGCTGCCTGGACAGCCCGTACGTGCTGGGCGGCCTCTACAACGGCGTCGACAAACCCTCGCCGCACGAGGTCCCGCTGGTCGACGCGGCCGGCGGGAAGGTCAACCGCCGCTCGCTGGTCTCCCGTTCGGGCCACCGCCTGGAGCTGCTGGACGTGCCGGGCGGCCAGTCCGGCGTGCGGTTGGCCAGCGGGGACCGGAAGTTGGAGGTCAGGCTGGACGAGCAGCGCGGCGAGATCGTCCTGACCGTCTTCGGCGCGGCCGGTGCGGCGGCGGCGAGTTCGGTGCGCCTCTCCTCCTCCGGCATCACCCTCGACGCCGGTACCGGAGCGGTGAACCTGCGCGGGGCATCGGTGAACGTCACCGGCCGCACGGAGGTCACCGTGGACGGCGGCGCGCTCGCGGTGCTCAAGGCGGCCCTCGTACGCATCAACTGAACCACCGTCACCGCATCCGCACCCGGACCCCTCGAACCACCCGATCGGAGAACGAAGATGCCCCCCGCAGCCCGGATGGGCGACACCACCAGCGACGGCGGTGCCATCACCACCCCGCCGCCAGGCGCCCTCGCGGCGGAGACCGTGCTGATCGGCGGCCGCCCGGCCGCCGTCACCGGCAGCCTGCACGTGTGCGTTCCGCACGTGGAACTCGGGCCCGCCAACGTCGTCATGCCCAGCCCCAAGGCGGCGGCCGGGGGTCTGGTCCTGATCGGGGGGCTGCCCGCGGCGCGCGTGGGGGACCAGACGGCCTGCGGCGCGAAGATCGTCACCGGCGCGTTCAACGTGCTGATCGGAGGGGTCGCGTGAGCGAGCGGACCATCGACAGGGGCGGGTCCCTCGTCAGGGGCGTGTCCCGCGAAGCGACCGCCGAGTGCGGCGAGCGCAGCGAGGTGGGCGCATGAGCGGCTTCATCGGCCGTGGCTGGGCCTTCCCGCTCCGGGTGAACGCCACTGGCGGCATCGGCATGGTCGACCGGGACCGGGAGATCGAGGAGGCCATCCGGCTCATCCTCGGCACGGCCCCCGGCGAGCGGCCGATGCGTCCGGAGTTCGGCTGCGGCATCCACGAGTACGTGTTCGCGCCGAGTGACGGCAGCACCGCCGGCCGGATCGCGCGCGAGGTGCGCACCGCGCTGGAGCGCTGGGAGCCCCGCATCGAGGTCGACGACGTCGTGGTCGCTTTCGACACCGTCGACGACGGCACGCTCTACATCGACATCCACTACACCGTGCGGTCCACCAACGACCGCCGGAACCTCGTCTTCCCCTTCTACACCATCCCGAGCTCGCCGGACGCCCCGGAGACCGTGGACGCCTCGTACGGGGGAGAGAACTGATGGCGCTGCCCTCCCCGAACCTGGACGACCGCCGCTTCCAGCAACTCGTCGACGAGGCCAAGCGGTACGTCCAGCAGCGGGCCCCGGAGTGGACCGACCACAATGTGTCCGACCCCGGGGTCACCCTCATCGAGACCTTCGCGTACATGGTGGACCAGCTGCTCTACCGGCTGAACCGGGTACCGGAGAAGAACTACTCCGCCTTCCTCGACCTGCTCGGCGTCCGGCTCTTCCCGCCGGCCGCGGCGACCGCGGAGGTCGACTTCTGGCTGTCGGCCCCGCAGCCCGAGACCGTTCTCCTGCGGGCGGGCACCGAGGTGTCCACGCTGCGGACCGAGACCGAGGAGGCGGTGGTGTTCTCCACCGCCGAGGACCTGCCGGTGGTCCCCAGCTCCCTCGACCGGCTGGTCACCGTCTCCGCCGCGGGGGAGCAGAGCGACGCCACGTCCCGACTGGCCGACGGCGTGGACGTGCCCTGCTTCCAAGCGCGCCCCCAGGTCGGGGACGCCATGATGTTCGCGCTGCCGGCCGTGGTGCCGCGGTGCATCCTCGTCGTCCGGCTGGACAGCCGGGTCGAGGGCGTCGGCGTCGACCCGCGGCAGCCCCCACTGGCGTGGGAGGTGTGGGACGGCGCGCGGTGGATCGCCTGCGAGACCGGCCCCGACACCACCGGCGGCCTCAACCGGCCCGGTGAGGTCGTGGTGTTCGTGCCCGCCGGGCAGGTCGCCTCGGTGGTCGCCGGGCGCCGGGCGGGCTGGCTGCGCTGCCGGGTGGCCGAGCCGGAGCCGGGCCAGCCGTTCTACGCGGAGTCCCCCACGATCCGCCGCGCGGAGGTGTTCACGATCGGCGGCACCGCGACCGTCGTCCACGCCCAGACCGTGACCGACGCACCGCTCGGCACCTCGGAGGGCGTCGCGGGCCAGCGCTTCCGGCTCGCCAGGCCGCCCGTCCTGCTCGACGGCGGGGCCCCGGTGGTCGAGGTCTCGGGCGGGGACGGCTGGGAACGGTGGACGACCGTCGAGCACTTCGGCGACTCGGCACCGACCGACCGGCACGTCGTGATCGACGCGACCACCGGCGAGTTCGCCTTCCCGCCCGCCGTCCGGGAGCCCGACGGCGGCCTGCGCGCCTTCGGCGCCGTCCCGCCCAAGGGGGCGCAACTGCGCGTGCCGCGCTACCGCACGGGCGGCGGCACCGCCGGAAACGTCGCCCGGAGCACGATCACGGTGCTGCGCAGCTCGGTCCCGTACGTGGCCCGGGTCGACAACCGCGAGGCGGCCAGGGGCGGGGTCGATGGCGAGACGGTGGACAATGCCAAGCTGCGCGCCCCCCACCTGCTGCGGCTCCAGGAACGGGCCGTCACGGCCGAGGACTTCGAGCTGATCGCCCGGCAGGCCGCGCCCTCCGCAGCCCGGGTCCGCTGCGCGCCGGCCGTCGCCGGGGAGGCGGGCGCCGTGCGCGTGCTGGTGGTCCCCGACGCGGTCGCGGACGAGGGTGACCGCCTGCGGTTCGAGCAGCTGATCCCCGGCGAGCAGATGCTGTCCGCCATCGCGGCGGCCCTCGACGAGCGGCGGCTCGTCGGCACCCGGCTCGTCGTCCAACCCCCCGCCTACCAGGGGGTGACGGTGGTCGCCCGGCTCGCGACCAACTCCCCGGACGCCGACCGGGTCCGCGAGGCGGCGCTCGCGGCGCTGTTCCGGTACCTCAACCCGTTGCGCGGCGGCGGCGCCGACGGCTCGGGCTGGCCGTTCGGCCGGGCCGTGCAGTACGGGGAGATGTTCGCGGTGCTCCAGCAGGTGGCCGGGGTCACGGCGGTGGAGGAGCTGCGGCTCTTCCCGGCGGACCCGATCACCGGGCGCCGGGGTGCGCCCGCCGAGCGGGTCGACGTCGCCCCGGACGCGCTGGTCTTCTCCCACCAGCACCAGGTCGTGGTCGCCACGCTGCCTCCGGGAGAGGTGCGATGAGCGGGCGGGGTGCGATGGGCGGGCGGGGCGGGTTCGTCGTGGAGTGGTGTGGGTTCGGCATGGAGTGGTGCGGGCGCGTGGTCGAGGGGCGCGGGTTCGTCGTGAAGTGGTGGGGGCGGGCGAACGCCGCTGCCGGGCTTGGCGGGGCGGACGCATGAGCAGAGGCGCCGTCCCCGGGCTGCCCAGCCCCCATCCGATCGGCGAGTGGCTGCCCGCGCTCTACGCCGAGGACGACTTCGCCCAGCGGTTCACCGCCGGGCTGGACACCGTCCTCGCCCCGGTCTTCGCCACCCTGGACAACCTGCCCGCCTACTTCCAACCACGGCTGGCCCCGGCCGACTTCCTCGGCTGGCTGGCATCCTGGGTCGCCGTGGAGGCCGACCCGGCCTGGCCGGAGGAGGTGCGCCGCAGCGTGGTCGAGCGCGCGGTGGAGCTGCACCGGTGGCGGGGCACCCGGCGCGGGCTCCGGGAACGGCTGCGGCTGATCCTCGGCGTCGGTGTGGAGATCGTAGACGGCGGCGGGGTGGCCTGGTCGACCACCCCGGACGCCGCGCTGCCACCCGCGCCCTCCGGGGAACTGCTGGTACGGGTCTGGCCCGAGCGCACCCCGGCGGTGGACGAGGAGCAGGTACTGGCCGTCGTCCGGGCGTCCTGCCCGGTCCATCTCACCTGCCGGGTGCAGGTCTTGCCCGGTCCACCCGGGGTGGAGGGGAGCTGACCGATGCGTACGTGTCCCGAGTGCGGAGTCGCCAACGAGGACGGGGACGACTTCTGCGGCAACTGCGGTGCCTACCTAGGGTGGTCGGGGGCGGCCTCGGCCGCCGCCGGCGGCCCGGCGGCGGCCACCGGAGCTGCGGCGGCCACCGAAGGCGTGACGGCGGCCCGTGACGAACCGTCGGTGCGCCCGGGTGCGTCGGCCGCCGCGCGGTCCGCCTCGCCGGCTGTCTCGTTGCCTGTCTCGTCGTCCGTCTCGTCGCCTGCTGAAGCGCCTGCCGAGCCGCCCGCCGCACCTGCGGCGGGCTCCGGGCGGGCGTCCGGCCGGCGCGGCGCGGCGCGGCTGATCCGCAGGCCCGAGCCCGTCGCCGAGCCGTCGGGTCCGACTGCCGCCGAGCCGCCGGTTCCGCCCGTCGCCGAACCGCAGGGCCCGCCCGCCGCCGGTCCGGCGGCTCCGCCCGCCCGTGAGCCGGCGCCTGCCCGTGAGCCGGTGCCCGCCCCCGAGGCGGCGCCCACCCGGCCGCCTGCGGCGGACCCGGTGGCGGTGCGACCGCAGTCCGCCGCGCCCCGACCGCCCGCGGCGGACCCGGTGGCCGTGCAGCCCGCCAAGCCCGTCGCGCCACGCCCGGTCGTCCGGCCGTCCACGGCCGACGAGGCCCAGGTCGGCCCGCCCTGCCCCCGGTGCGGCACGCCCAACCGGCCCGACCGGAAGTTCTGCCGGCGCTGCGCGGAGCCGCTGACCCCCGCGGAACCCGTGGCGGCCCTGCCGTGGTGGCGCACCCGCTGGCCGTTCCGGCGCCGCGTGCGCATTGGCGGCTCCGGAAACACCCTGCGCCGGATCATCGCGATCCTCGTGGTGGCGGCCCTGGTGATCGCGGGCGTCCTGCTGTACCCGGCGGGCCGGAACATCTACGAGGACGTGCTGGACAAGCTCCGCAACGCGTCGGCGATCACCCCCACCGGGTATTCGGCGAGTGCGGCGGTCGAGGGCCATCCGGCGTCGCTGGCCGTCGACGGGCTCACCAACACCTACTGGGGAGCGCCGCAGGTCGGGGACTCGATCGACTTCTCCTTCGCCCGCCCGTTCCGGCTGGTGGACATCATCGTCCACACCGGCGCCTCCACCGATCCGCAGGAGTTCCAGAAGGAGGCGCGGCCCATCAGCCTGGACCTGCGGATGACGACCTCGGAGGGCAAGGTCCACGAGCAGAAGGTGACCCTGAACGACAAGGCGGGTCCGCAGACGGTGCTGACCGGCGTCAGCGACGTGGTCAAGGTGACACTCGTCGTCCGTGCCGCAGCCGGAACCGGGCCCCACATCGCGCTGGCCGAGGTGGAGTTCTTCAAACGCTGACCGGCAGGCTGCGGCGTAAGACCGACCGGCACATGGTGGGCGGCGTCGCGACGCCCGGGCTGTCGCCTAAACGGCTTCTCCTCAGTCGCCGCAGCTCCGCTGCTACTCCCTCGTCGGCACCGCCCAGACTCGGCCCGGACGCCGCTCCTTCATCCACCCACCATGTGCCGGTCGGTCTAAGCCGGGGGAGGGCCGTGGGAGGCTACCCGGGTACCGCCGCAGCCTGCGTCCAGGAGCACCGCCATGCACCGACCCCCCGCCGCCTTCCGTCTCGACGCCACCGCCTCCGGGCACCCGGCGGGGATCCTCGACGCCGCCGAGCAGGCCGAACGCCGGGGCATGGACCGCCTGGTGGTCTCCGAGACCGCGTACGACCCGTTCCTCCAGCTGGCCCGCGCCGCCGACCGGACCGAGCGGATCGAACTGGCCACCGGCATCGCGGTGGCCTTCGCCCGCACCCCGATGACGCTCGCCTACCAGGCCTGGGGGCTGCACGCGGCCTCCGGCGGACGGGCCGTCATCGGACTGGGCTCGCAGGTCAAGCCGCACATCGAGAAGCGCTTCGGGATGCCCTGGGACCGCCCGGCCGCGCGGATGCGCGAGTACGTCCACGCGGTGCGGGCGATCTGGCACAGCTGGCAGACCGGCGAACGGCTACGCTTCCGCGGCGAGTTCTACACCCACACGATGATGACGCCGGTCTTCTCGCCCGACCCTGTCCCCGGCGGGGTGCCCCGGATCCTGCTGGCCGGCGTCGGGCCGCTGATGACCCGCACGGCGGGGGCGGTGGCCGACGGCTTCCTCAGCCACCCCTTCTCGTCGACCGCCTACCTGGCCGAGCAGGTGCTGCCCGGCCTGACCGAGGCCCGGGCGCAGGCCGAGGCCGAGGACGCCCCCTGGACGGCGCGGCCGTTCGAGATCACCGGCAACGTGCTCACCGCCACCGGTCGGACCGAGGAGGAACTGGCGGCCAACCGGGCCGGGGTGCGGGAGCGGCTGGCGTTCTACGCCTCCACGCCGGCCTACCGTCCGGTGCTGGCCCAGCACGGGTGGGAGGGGCTCCAGGAGGAGTTGCACACCCACTCGGTGCGCGGCCGCTGGGCGGAGATGGCCGCGCTGATCGACGACGAGGTGCTCGACACCTTCGCGGTGTCCGGCCCGGTCGAGGAGGTCGCCCGCGAGCTCACCCGCCGCTACACGGGCCTGGTCACCCGGCTGTCCGTCAGCCTGCCCGAGAACGCGGACCCGGGGCTGGGCCTCGACGTCCTGGACGCCGTCCGTGCCCTCGGTCGGCCGGCTGTCGGTTGACCGGCCGTTGGTCGACCAGCCCTCGGTCGGCCGGCCGTCGGTTGACCGGCTGTTGGCCGACCGGTGGCGCCCGAGCGCCCGTCACCTGAGCGCGGCCGCCATCTGAGCGACCCGCCCTGACCGGAATCGGCCGACGAGTGGGCGCGGAAGGCGGTCGATCGGACGATAGACGGTCAAGTCCGAGCACATTCGGGCATCGGGTGCCCGGCGGCGACGCCGGGCGGCAGGATCGCGATGGCAGGCCGTGACGAGCCGTGCGCTCCGTCCGCGCCGATGCCTGTCATGTCTTGGCCACCCGTCGACGACCGTAGGGGTGCCCGCTTGTCCGTGCCAGACGACCATCCTGCCCTTGACCGCCTCGCCGAATTCGGGGCGTCCGACGGCCTCGCCGACTTCGCCGAGTTCCTGCGCGTCTGCGCCGAACTGACCGGCTTCGACGAACCCGAACTGCGCGCCACCGGCATGGCGCAGGAACACCACCGCACCACCCTGGCCCACCGGGTCCGTGACGACCACGCCCTGGTCCACCTCTGGTACGTCGGCGCCTGGCCGGGCGAGGAGCCGACCTCCGCCCGCGCCTACGACCAGGGCCTGGTCTGGCGGACCTTCCACGCCGCCCCGCCCGGCTCCGCCGCCCCGGGACACGGCAGCTGGGCCGAGGCGCCCCGAGGGGGTGAGAAGCGGTGACCGCCCGCTGGGACGCCGTCGTGGTCGGCGCGGGCTTCGCCGGAACGCTGGTCGCCCACCGCCTCGGTGCGCAGGGCTGGCGGGTCCTCGTCCTCGAAGCCGGACGGACCGCACCCACCGGCCCCGAGACCGCCGCCGCCTACCGCGCGGCCGGGGGCGGCCCGCCCACCTCGCCCTACCCGCACAGCCCCGACGCCCCGTCACCCGACGTCACCGACCTCACCGGGCTCCCCGACGGCGGCTTCACCGCCACCGGACACCTCCGGCAGTACGGACCGCTGCCCTATGCCAGCGGCTACCTGCGCGCCAATGGCGGCACCGGACTGCTCTGGACCGGCCTCACCCCGCGCATGCACCCCGAGGACTTCCGCATCGGCGACCTCGGCCACGGCCGCAACTGGCCGATCGGCTACCACGACCTGGAGCCGTACTACCGCGACGCCGAACACGAACTCGGCGTCGCCGCCGACGCGGGGGAGCAGCGCCGCGCCGTCGGACTGCCCATCCCGGACGATTACGCCTACCCCATGCGGGCCATCCCGGCCAGCCACCTCGACCGGCAGCTCGCCCACGTCCTCGACGGCCGGAGCGTCCGCGACCCCGCCATGCCCGACCCCGCCCGGCTCGCCGTCACCGGCACTCCGCACGCCCGCAACGGCCTGCCCACCCGGCCCGGGGACACCTTCGGCCCGCCGTGCGCGGGCAGCGCCAGCTGCGTCCCGGTCTGCCCGACCGGCGCCAAGTACACGCCGCTGCGCACCCAGGCCCGCTGGGCGCCCAGCGTCGAGCTGCGCACCGAGGCCGTGGTCGCCCGGGTGCTCGCCGACCCGGTGACCGGACGCGCCACCGGCGTGGAGTACCTGGCCGACGCCGCTGCTCACCGCGTGGACGCGGACCTGGTGGTCCTCGCCGCGCACGCCGTCGAGAACGCCCGGCTGCTGCTCCTGTCCGGCCTGGCCAACCGCAGCGACCAGGTGGGCCGCAACCTGATGGACCACCCGGCCCTGCTCACCTGGGGGCTCATGCCCGACCCGGTCGGCCCCTACCGGGGGCCCGGCTCGACCAGCGGCCTGGAGGCCTTCCGCTTCGGCCCGGCCCGTGCCCGCCGGGCCCCGTTCCGGATCGAGATCGGCAACTGGGGCTGGTCCTGGGCCGGCGGATCGCCGGAGGCCGAGGCCGCCGCGCTGATGGCCGCCGGGCTGCGCGGCAAGCAGCTGCGTGCGTGCCTGGGCGATCGGCTCGGCCGCCAGTTCTCGCTCCAGTTCGAACTGGAACAGCCCGCCGACCCGGCCAACCGGGTCACCCTCGATCCGGACCGGCGCGATCCGCTCGGCCTCCCCGCCCCGGCCGTCCGCTACGACCTCGACGGGTACGTCCGCGCGGGCATGGCCTCGGCCCGGGCCGTCTCCGACCAGCTGTTCGCGCTGCTCGGCGCCGAGGACCACACCGCCTACCCGGCCGGTCCGCAGTGGCCGGGCCGCATCGAACACCAGGGAGTCGCGTACGGCTACCGGGGCGCGGGCCATGCCGGCGGCACCCACCTGATGGGCGACTCACCCGCCACCTCCGTCGTCGACCACTGGCAGCGTTGCTGGGACCACCCCAACCTGTACGCCGTCGGCTGCGGCTCGATGCCCTCGCTCGGCACCTCCAACCCCTCGCTCACCATGGCCGCCCTCGCACTGCGCAGCGCCGAGCGGATCCACCAGGACCTGCTGGACCTGCGCCGCCCGCTGTCCGTCAGCGCCCGGCTGCCGTCCCCCGCCGCCCCCCGTCCGGGCGACCTTCCCCCGCTCGCCCCCCGTCCGTCCGTCCCCTGTCCGTCCGCCCTCCCGGAGACGCCATGACCGGCCTGCCGCTCCCGCCCGTACCGGAGCCGTACCACCTGCCCTTCCACTACGGCGCGCTGCACAACATCGGCGTCGACTACCTCGTCCGGCCGGATCGGGCGCGAGAGCTGCTCGGCAAGCGTCACCCAGGCCTGACCGCCGCCGTGTTCGACGGCGGTGCCTGCCTGTCCCTCAACTACCAGCTGTACTTCGCCCAGTACCCGAACGGTGGCGGTATCACCGAGGAACTGGAGATCAACCTGGTCGCCCACCCGGTGTTCGCCGAGGACCGCCTGCCGGTGCTCAACTACGGCCAGTACGCCAGGGGTTACGACCAGACCAAGCTGCTCGGCATCGCCCGGCTGCACGTGCTCTGCGACAACCCCCTCGCCATCGACGCCGGGCGCCGCCTCTATGCCGAGCCCAAGCACCCCAGCTGGTTCGAGACCGCCCTGCCCTCGCTCAATGCGCCCGCCGTGCGCGAGCGCTGGTCCGTCTCCTGCAGCCGAGCCACCCTCGGACCGGACGGGCTGCGCCGCCACGACGAACAACTCCTCTCCCTCGACGTGGACTTGATCGGCCTCACGCCCGAATCCGTCAACAACACCCCGATCACCGGCTACGGCACCGACGACGAGGGCAAGCTGCTCGCCGGCCCGCTCAACGTCTACCAGCCCTACCGGTACTACTCCCTGGACGACCGCACCGCCGACCGGGTCCGCCTCGACCTCGGCAACCCCGCCGAGGAGTCGGCCCGCGACCTCGCCCACCTGATCGCCGACGCCCCCGCCGCCGGAGTCTGGACCTACCAATCCCCGCCCGTCGCCGCCCACAACCGCGCCTACTACGTCCGCTGACGCCCCCCCCGGCGCCCGCCGCCCGTCTACGGCACTTGTGGTGAACGCCGGCGCCACGTTTGCCCAGGGGGCTGTCGTGGGAGTGGAAGCGTTCCGGGCGGCGCGGCGCGGGCCGGAGGCCGAGCGGGTGCGGGTGTCTCCGCTCGGCCTCCGGCACGGGTCACCCGGGAACGGGCGGCCCGTCCGGCCCCGCCGTGAGCGCGGCCGGCACCCGCCCGGCAGGTGGGGTCCGTCCGGCGGGCGTGGCGCCCGGTGCCCGGGCCCAGCGGCCGGCGAGTACGGTGCCGGCCACCAGCTGGAGTTGGTGATAGGCCATCAACGGCAGCACCAGCAGGCCGGCCTGGGGACCGAAGAGCACGGTGGCCATCGGCAGCCCGTTCGCCAGGCTCTTCTGGGAACCGCACAGGACCGCCGCGATGGTGGCCGGCCGGTTGAGACCGAGCAGCCGCGCGCCGAGCCAGGTGGCCGCGAGCGCTGCGGCCAGCAGGGCGAGCAGCACCACGAACAGGCCGAGCAGGGAGCTCGGCGTGGCCAGGCCCCAGATGCCCTGGGCCATCGCCGCGCTGAACGCGGTGTAGACGACGAGCAGGATCGAGCCCCGGTCCATCGGCGTCAGCACCCGTTTGTGCCGGCTCAGGAAGCCCCCGATCCATGGCCGCAACAGCTGTCCGAGCAGGAACGGTGCGAGCAACTGGGCTGCGATCCGGAACAGCCCCTCGGCGGACAGCGCGGTGTGTGCGCCCAGGAGCCAGGCCGCCAACAACGGGGTCAGCAGCAGCCCGGCCAGGCTGGAGTACGTCCCCGCGCAGATCGCCGCCGGGACGTCGCCCCCGGCCGCGCCGGTGAGGGCGACCGAGGACTGCACGGTGGACGGGAGCAGGCAGAGGAACAGCACCCCGGTCTGCAGCTGCCCGGTGAGCGGGGCGGGGGTGAGCAGCGCGGTGGCCACCCCGAGCAGCGGGAAGAGGCCGAAGGTGGCGGCGAGCACCAGCCCGTGCAGCCGCAGGTGGCCCAGCCCGGCCAGCGTCTGGCGGGCGGAGAGCCGGGCGCCGTAGAGGAAGAACAGCAGCGCCACCGCGAGGTTGCAGGCCGCCGCCGCGACCCGCGCCGAGCCGCCGGTGGCCGGGAACAGGGCGGCCAGCCCGACCGTCCCGGCGAGCGCCGCCATGTACGGGTCGAGCCAGCGCGGCCGCAGCCCGCGCCACCGGCTCCGGCGGTCGGTGCCGTCGGTCATCGGCCGCCCCCGACCGCCACCCCGCCCGGGCCGGACCCGAGCAGGCCGCCCACCAGGGACCCGGCGCCGTCGTGGTCGCTGCCCGCCGAACCGCTGCCGTTCTGCACGTTGGCCGTACGGTCGATCTCCACCCAGGAATCGGCGTTGGAGTTGTCGACGAGCGTGATCAGCCCGCCGCTCGCCGCCGCCGGCGCAGCGCCCGCGAGCAGGCCGGACGCCCCGGCCAGTCCCAGCGCGACGGCCCGCAGGGCGGCGGCCGCCGAGGGCGGGGCGGGGCCGCGCAGCCCCGCCGTCATGCCGTCACCCCCGCGAGCGGGCGGGAGCGCGCGATGTTCCGCTCCAGGAGTTCGGTGGACTCCCGTACGCCGATCTGGCGGCTCTCCCCGGCGCCGGCCGGCAGCCGCCCGTCGGCGACCTTCAGCCCGGCCAGCGCCTCGTCCATCGCCCGGTGGGCCGCGAACAGGCAGGGCGTGCTGTAGATCGCGACGTCCACCCCCAGCTCGGTCAGCTCGGAGAGCGACAGCCGGGGGGACTTGCCGCCGGCGATCTGGTTGAACAGCAGCGGCTTGTCCCCGACGACCCGCCGGATCCGCTGGATCCAGTCCTCGCTGCGCACCCCGTCGACCAGCACCACGTCGGCGTCGGTGGCGGCGAGGGCCTGGGCGCGGCGCAGGATGTCCTCCTCCTCGGTGGCGTCGGTGCGGGCGACCACCAGGAGGTCCGTCCGGTTGGCGAGGACGAGGTTCAGCTTCTCCAGGTACTCCTCCAGCGGGAGGACCTGCTTGCCGTCGGCGTGGCCGCAGCGGCGCGGCCGCTTCTGGTCCTCCAGGATGACGCCGGACGCGCCGATGCGTTCGAGCCTGCGCACGACGTGGCAGGCGACCTCGGGATCGACGTAGCCGTCGTCGATGTCCACCAGGAGGTGGTGCTGGGGGAAGGCGCCGCGCAGCCGTTCGACGAAGCCGACCATGTCCGGCCAGGCGATGAACCCGATGTCGGGCAGGCCGTAGTAGGAGGCGGCGAAGCCGAACCCGGAGACGAACATGCCGTTGTAGTGCTCGGCCGCGATGGAGGCCGAGTACATGTCGTAGACGCCGATCAGGGGCGTGGTTCCGGGGCTCGCGATCTCCTCGCGGAGCCGCTGCCCGTGACCCGACGCCGTGAATCCGTGCAACAAGGCCTTCTCCTCACCTGCGGTGACTTTGCCTGATCTTGGTCTTCCTTAGACCAAACTGAGGTGTCATCACTATGCGCGCTTTAATGTTCCGTGGGCAAATCTTTAAAGGAGATTCACCCGTTAGAGTGAGGGATTGAATTGCACATATGACAGACATATGAAAGGGCGATGGTGTGGAGCCCAGGATGGGGGCGTCCGCCGGGCTCGCACTGGAGCGGAGCTTCGCCACCGCTCGCACGACGGACCTGCGGTCGGCACATGTGCTCCTCGGGATCCGGCAGGCTCAGGTCGGCACCGTGCCACGCGCCCTCGCCCTGGCCGGCATCGATCAGGCCGAACTGGCGGACCGCGTACGGCAGATGCTCGACGTCGGGATCAGTGATCACCGGAAGTAGCTGACATGGCCGGTTCGATGCTGTGGAGTGGGTCGGACGGTCATCGTCAGGTCGCACACGACGAGGAGAATCGCATGCACCAGCACACTGCTCGTACGGACGGCGGCCGGCCGGGCGCCGAACCAGCCGGGGCTGCGGGCACGGCACCTGAGCCCGCGTCGGCCTCAAGCGCCGAGGGCTACGAGGCGATCCAGCACGTGCTGGAGCTGGCCGTGGCCCGAGGCGGCCTCCCCGGCATCCTCGTCGAGGTCCGCGACGGCACCCGGCCGTGGTTCGGGACCGCGGGAGTGGCCGACACCCGGACCGGCGGCAGGCGCTCACCGCAGGACCGGTTCCGCATCGGCAGCATCAGCAAGACGTTCGTGGCCACCGTCGTGCTGCAACTGGCGGCCGAAGGCCGGCTGAGCCTGGACGACACCGCGGACCGGTGGCTGCCCGGCGTGCTGCACGGCCACCACGACGGTGCCGGGGTGAACATCAGGATGCTGCTCAACCACACCAGCGGGATCTTCAACTACACCGATGACGTGGAAGCACTGAACCGCCACGAGACGCACACCCCCGAGTCGCTGGTGCAGATCGCCACATCCCATCCGCCCGCCTTCACGCCGGGTTCGGACTGGGCGTACTCCAACACCAACTACGTCCTCGCAGGCATGATCGTCGAACGGGCCACCGGCCGCGCGCTCGCCGAGGAGATCACGGAGCGGATCTCCCGTCCGTTCGGACTGACCGGCACGTACCTGCCGCACGGCGGCGACCCGACGATCCACGGGCCGCATTCCCGGCACTACACGAAGCTGTTCCAAACCGGCCCGGGGGCGCCGGTCCACGACGCGACCGAGCTCGATCCGTCGGTGTTCTGGGCCGCCGGCGGCATGATCTCCACCGCCGGGGACCTCAACCGGTTCTTCGGCGCCCTGCTGGGAGGCCGGATACTGCCGCCGGACCGGCAACGCGACATGTTCACCACCGTGCCCACCCGCGACTGGATTTCCGACGCCGCCTACGGTCTCGGTGTCTCCTCGGTGAGACTGCCCTGCGGGGTGACGGTCTGGGGCATGGGGGGTGCGCTCTTCGGATCGTGGTCCTACGCCTACGGCGCCCGCGATGGCGAACAGATGGTCACCGTCAACGTCAACGGCGACTGGAGCGACGGCGGCTGGGACGACCCCATCGGTGTCTTCACCGATCTGCTCCGGGCGAGGTTCTGCCGCCGGAGCGGTATCTGAACACCGGAGTCAGCGGTATCCGAACACCAGGGTCGCCGCGTCGGCCGCGTGGTCCGCGCCGCGTCGTCCGTGGTCCGCGCCGTGTCGTCTGTGGCCCGACGGGGAGTCAGGAGGTCGGCACCGGGCGGACGGCGCGGCGCTCGCGCAGCGTCCGGAGCACCCGGCGGGTCGCCCGGGTGGCGACCGGCGGGAGCAGGTCCAACGCGAGCCGGCGCGGGGCGGACTGCTGCACGGGGGCCTTGACCTGGTAGTTGAGCCGCAGCACCTGCCCCCCGGCGATGGTGTCGTCGTCCACCGTGTAGCCCTCGGCCTGCCAGTCGCGCGCCAGCAGGACCTGCCGGACGGCCGCGGCGTCGCCCCAGGTGCCGTAGAACTTCATCGGGGTGAGCAGCACCGGTCGCAGGCCGCCCGTGAAGACCGCCTCCCAGACCGCCGCCGACACGCCGGGGGTGTGCTCGGAGCGGTAGTCGTCGAGCGCGACGACGCCGTTCTCGGCCAGCGCCGCCCTGGCCACCGCGATGTCCCCGGCGACGTGCTCGTACAGGTGGGAGGCGTCGATGTGGGCGAACCGGCAGCTGCCGGCCGGGATCCGGCCGTCGGCCAGCACCGAGGTGGGCGCCTGCACGATCTCCGGCAACGTGGTGTGGAAGGCGAGGTAGTTGGCCTCGAAGGCGCTCCGGGTGAGGGTCTTCCGGTAGGACATCGCCATCTCGGCGGCGTTGTCCGCGTCGCCCGCCTCGGAGTCGAACAGGTCGCAGACGGTCAGCCGTTCGCCGGGCCGGAGGTGGTCGCCGAGCAGGACGGCGCTGCGGCCGAGGTAGCTGCCGAGTTCGAGGATGTCGCCGGCGACGCCCGCCGTGGTCTGGGCGGCCAGTAGATGGCCGAAGGCCGCCCGGTCGAGCCGGAAGAACCAGCCGGGGATGTCGTCCCGGGTCAGCGGCGCGGGGCGGGCGGCGGCGGTCTCGGCGGTGGGCACGGCGGCCTCCAGGAGGGCGGGCGGGGCGCGGTGGCGGTTCACGCCGCGGAGGGGAAGCCGTGGACGTGAGGCGGATCATCATAGCGATGCCGGGGCGGGGCTGGGACCCGTTGCGGGACGGTCCAATTCCGGGCGCTCGGTCGGCCGTTCGGATCCGTCCGCAGCCCCGGCCGGACCCGCCGGACCGGCCGGCCCTAGCCGTCCAGTTCCGCGATGGTCTCGGTGAGCCAGGCCCGCTCGGCCGCCGTGGAGGCGCGGGCGACCAGCAGCATGCCGCGCCGGAAGGGGTTCGGCTCCCGCTCGGCGGTGACCGGGTGGCCGTCCGCGTCCTGGAAGAAGCTGCTCGGCTCGTCCAGGAAGGCCAGCCGGCGCCGGAGTACGGCCGCCTGCTGGGGCGGGTCGGCGAGGTGGTGCAGGAAGGCGGCGTGGGCGAAGAACCGGATCTGGTCCGTGATCTCGGCCTGCTCCGGGTCGGCCAGTCGGCGCCGCAGCTCGGCCCGGCCCTCCTCGGTGAGCTCCAGGGTCTGGCGCGGCGCGGCTCCGCTGCCGGGCTCGGCGCGGCGGCGCAGCAGTCCGGCCTTCTCCAGCCGGGCGATGGCGGGGTAGAGCGCGCCGTCGCTGACCGGCCGGACGTGGCCGGTGAGGCCGGTGATACGGGACTTGAGCTGGTAGCCGTGCAGCGGCTGGTCGAACAGGAAGCCCAGGATCGCGAGGGTCAGCACGGTCGAAGCCCTTTCGTCGGAGTGCGCCCCATGGCGCGCCCATGCTACCTCTTGTCGAGGTGCCTCTATAAGAGGTATCTCTATTCGAGGCGCCGCGGGACTCGATGCGGGCCGGGTCGGATCCGCCCACGAGGCGCGTCCAGGGGCCGCCGGGTGGCGGCGGAACGGGGGAGGAACATGCGCGGGCATCCGTCGCGGCTGATCGCCTTGGCCGGGCCGGTCTACGCCGAACTGCTGTCCGGGGTCGTCGCCTCGGCGATCGGCACCTTCTGGGTGGCCGGCCTCGGCGGGGCCGCCGTCGCCGCCGTCACCCTGGCCGGCACCGTGGAGAACCTGCTGCTCGGGCTCGTCCTGGTGGTCGGCTCGGGCACCAGCGTGCGGCTCTCCCGAGCCCTCGGCGCCGGCGACCGCGACGCCGCCGCCCGCACCACCCGCGCGGCCTGGCGGCTCTGCGCGGCGGGTGGCATCGCCCTCGCCGTCCCCGGCTTCCTGCTGCGCGACCGCCTGGCCGGCGCCTTCCTGGACGGCGACGCCGCCGCCCTCGCCGCCGACTACTTCACCGTCGCCTTCCCGGCGTTCACCCTGTTCTTCGCCCAGCGCGTCGCCGACGAACTGTTCAAGGGCACGGGCGACACCCGCACCCCGATGCGGATCGCCCTGTTGTCGAACGCGCTGCTGCTCGCCCTCGACCCGCTGCTCGTCCTCGGCACCGGCCTCGGCGTGACCGGCGCCGCGCTGGCGCTGGCCGCCTCGCGGGCGGTCGCCCTCGCCGTCACCCTGCGGCTGCGGCCGCGGATGCCCGCGCCCGCCGGGGGAGTCGGCACGGCGGCGGGCCGGATCGTCCGCGCGGGAGCGCCGTTCGGTCTGGACTTCACCGCCCGGATGGCGGTCGGCACGGCCCAACTCGCCCTGGTCGCGGGCTTCGGCGTCGCGGCGGTGGCCGGGTACGGCGTGGGCTACCGGATGCTGCTGGTCGTCACCATGGCCTTCTACGCGCTCCGCCAGGCTGCCGCGATCGAGGCCGCCCGCCTCACCGGCGCGGGCGAGGCCGCCGGGCTGCGCTCGCTGCACCGCGCCACCGGACGCCTCGCCGCACTCCTCGGCGCCGTCGCGGCGGTGCTCTCCGCGACGCTCGCCGCCCCGCTGACCGCGCTGTTCACCCGCGCCCCGGCCGTCGCCGGGCAGTCCGTCGGCTTCCTGCGGATGGCGGCGCTCTACCTGCTCCCGTACGCGCTGGTGGTCGCCCTCGGCGGCGTGCACCAGGCCGCGGGTGCCGGCCGGCCGCTGGTGCTCTCCGTGCTGCTCGGCCTGGGCGCCCAACTCGCCGCCTCGGCAGGCCTGTCGGGTCCACTCGGAGTGACCGGGGTGTGGGCGGGGCCGGCCGTGGGCGCAGCCGTACAGCTGACTCTCCTGCTGTTCCTGACCCGGCATCCGCCCCGGCGGCCCGCGCCCGCGCCGGACCAGGGCGAGCGGGCCGTGCAACCGGCCGGGTGATCGCCCCGGACGCCGGACTGTGCCACAGTGGCGGCCATGGGAACGACACCTGACGGGCGGCCGACCCCGCCCCCGCACGCGGACGAACGCGCCATGCTGGAAAGCTGGTTGGACTTCCATCGGGCGACGCTGGCGCAGAAGGTCGCCGGGCTCGACGACCAGCAGGTCCGGCTGGCGGCCGTCCCGCCGTCGACGATGACCCTACTCGGCCTCGTCCAGCACCTCGCCGAGGTCGAACGCAACTGGCACCGAGGGGTGTTGGCAGGCGAGGACGCGCCGCCGCTCTACGGCGAGGACGGCCAGGGCGGCTACGCCCTCACTCCGGACCGGGGGATGGCCGAGGCGCTGGCCGACTGGCAGGCGGAGGTCGGCCATGGCCGCGAACTGACCGCCGGGGCGACGCTGGAGGACACCGGACGGCTCTCCGGGCGCGCGGCGGCCTGGGTCGGCTCGGAGACCGTCTCGCTGCGCTGGATCCTGGTCCACCTGATCGAGGAGTACGCCCGCCACAACGGTCACGCGGACCTGCTCCGGGAGAGCATCGACGGCCGCACGGGCCTGTGAGGGGGGAGCGGGCGGCACGGGCGCGGACGGAGCCGAGCCGGCCGAGGCCGTGGCTCCGGACCGGGACGGCTGAGCCCCGGTCCGGCCGAGCGGGCCGGACCGGGGCCGCAGGCGTACGGCGGGAAGCGGGTCGCTACTACTGCGGTGGCTGGTCGCGGAACTGGTTCTTCAGCTGTTCCTGGGCGGCGTCCACCTGGCCGCTGTACTTGCCCTGGGTCCGCTCGTCGACGGCGTCGCCCGTCTTGTCGACGGCCTTCTCGGCCTGGTCCTCGTGGCCCTTCAGCAGGCCCTTGAGCTTATCCAACATGGACATGTGGTCACACTCCTGGATGAGACGGCCCCACCCCTCCAGGATCACCGCGTCCGCTGCGGTTCGCATCCCGCAGCGGTGTGGCGGGCTTGGCAACGCGGTTCCGGGTCCTGTCAAATCAGGGGTTCACGGACCGCCGGAAGGAGTCGCCTTGAAGCCTCGAACCCGCCGCCTGACCGCCCCGCCGCTGAGCCCGACCACCCCGCTCGACCGTTCCACGCCATTACCGGTCCCGCGCCCGCGCACCGCCACCGTCCGGAGCGCGGGCGCCGCGCTGACCGTCGGCGCCCTGGTCGCCCCGCTGCTGCTGGTCGGAGCCGGTGGCGCGGCCGCCGACCCGGACCCGGCGCGCAGAGGCGAGCGGCTGGCCGCGCGGCTGGTCGAGGCCTCCGACGCCGAGAGCGCCCACGACACCCTGGCCGCGCTCCAGCGGATAGCGGATCGCAACGGCGGTACCCGGGTGGCCGGTTCGAAGGGGCACGACGAGTCCGCGCGCTACGTCTACGAGCAGGCCCGCCGGGCCGGGCTGAAGGTGTCCCGGCAGGAGTTCGAGTACACCTTCTTCGAGGCGCGCACGCAGCACCTGCAGGTGCTGTCCCCGCAGGCCGAGCCCGTCCCGCTGATCGCCATGACGTACTCGGTCGGCGGTCCGGACGCGGGCCTGACCACCGACCTGGCGGTCGTCCCGGTCAGCGCCACCACCGGGTGTGCGCCCGCCGACTACCCGGCGGGGGCGTTCACCGGCCGGATCGCGCTGATCCAGCGCGGCGGGTGCGGCTTCGCGGTCAAGCAGGCCGCGGCGGCGACGGCCGGTGCGGTCGGCGCGATCATCTACAACAACGCCGAGGGCGACCTCAACGGCACCCTCGGGGAGCCGACGGCCGGCCGGATCCCCACCGGCGGGATCACCCGGGCCGCGGGCGAGGCGCTGGCCGCGAAGGCCGCTGCCGGACCGGTCCGGGTGAACCTCGACGTCCGCACCTTCATGGAACCGCGCAAGACCTGGAACGTCATCGCCGAGACCCGGGGCGGCGACGAGCAGAACACCGTGATGGTCGGGGCGCACCTCGACTCCGTCCCGGCCGGGCCCGGCATCAACGACAACGGCTCCGGTTCGGCGGGCATCCTGGAAGTCGCGCGCAACCTGAGCGTCCACCCGGTGAAGAACAAGGTCAGATTCGCCTGGTGGTCCGCCGAGGAGTTCGGCCTCAAGGGCTCGGAGGCGTACGTGAAGTCGCTCTCCGAGGCGGACACGAAGAAGATCAAGCTCTACCTCAACTTCGACATGATCGCCTCTCCCAACTACGCGCAGTTCGTCTACGACGGCTCCGGCAGCGCCGGCGGCGGCGCGGGCCCCGAGGGCTCGGCGCAGATCGAGCGGGACCTCACCGGCTACCTGGACGGCCGAGGTCTGCCGCACGAGCCGGCCGCCTTCGACGGCCGCTCCGACTACGGCCCGTTCATCGACGCGGGCATCCCGGCCGGCGGCACCGACACCGGCGCCGAGAAGATCAAGTCGCCGCAGCAGGAGGACCGCTACGGCGGCGCGGCGGGCGTGGCCTTCGACGCCTGCTACCACAAGGCCTGTGACAACCTGGGCAACATCGACATGGACGCCTTCGACGTCAACATCGACGTGATCGCGCACGCCGTCGGCACCTACGCCTGGGACCTCTCCTCGCTGAACCGGCCCGTGCCGCCGCAACGCCCCGCCGGCCAGGCGGGTGGCGGCGGCGGTATGAGCGGGGGCCACGCCCACGAGGTGACGGCCTGACGCCCGGGTGGGCCCGCTGCCGTCCTCGGGCGGCGGGCCCACCCGCCCCGGTGGCCGCCCGGGCCGCCGCGGCCGTACTGATCCCCCATTCGGCCCTCCCCTCGGACGTCGCCCCTGGCGGGCGAGGATGTCGAGCACCATGGCACACGCCACTGACAATCCGGCTCCGGCCGGGTACGGTGCCGCGCGGAGCGCATCCGCCGAGACCCGGTGGGTGCGGCGAACCCGGTCCTGACACCATGGGACCGAGATCACGACACCGTGACACCCTCGGAGGAGTCAGCAACATGAGCACGCACTACGACGTCGTCGTCCTCGGCGCCGGCCCCGGCGGCTACACCGCCGCCGTCCGTTCCGCGCAGCTCGGCCTCAAGACCGCCGTCATCGAGGCCAAGTACTGGGGCGGCGTCTGCCTGAACGTCGGCTGCATTCCCTCCAAGGCCCTGCTGCGTAACGCCGAGCTCGCCCACATCTTCACCAAGGAGGCCAAGACCTTCGGCATCAAGGTCGAGGGCCAGGTGACCTTCGACTTCGGCGAGGCCTTCCGCCGCAGCCGCTCGGTGGCCGACGGCCGGGTCAAGGGCGTCCACTACCTGATGAAGAAGAACGGCATCACCGAGTACGACGGCCGGGGCACCTTCGTCGACGACCGCACCCTCCAGGTCGCGCTCAGCGGCGGCGGCTTCGAGGTCGTCACCTTCGACCACTGCATCATCGCCACCGGCGCCACCACCCGACTGCTGCCCGGCACCAGCCTGAGCGACCGCGTGGTCACCTACGAGGAGCAGATCCTCACCGAGCAGCTGCCGGAGAGCATCATCATCGCGGGTGCCGGCGCGATCGGCGTCGAGTTCGCGTACGTGCTGCACAACTACGGCGTCAAGGTCACCATCGTCGAGTTTCTGGACCGCATGGTGCCGCTGGAGGACGTCGAGGTCTCCACCGAACTGGCCAAGCAGTACCGCAAGCTCGGCATCGAGGTGCTGACCTCCACCCGGGTCGAGTCGATCGACGACAGCGACCCGAACGGCAAGGTCAAGGTCACCGTCACCAAGGACGGGCAGCAGCAGGTGCTGGAGGCCGACAAGGTGCTCCAGGCGATCGGCTTCGCGCCGCGCGTCAACGGCTACGGCCTGGAGAACGCCGGCGTCAAGCTGACCGACCGCGGTGCCATCGCGGTGGACGGCCGCGGCCGTACCAGCGCCGGGCACATCTTCGCGATCGGCGACGTGACGGCGAAGCTGATGCTCGCCCACGCCGCCGAGACGATGGCCGTGATCGCCGCCGAGACCATCGGCGGGGCGGAGACCATGGAGGTCGACTTCGCCATGATCCCGCGCGCCACCTACTGCCAGCCGCAGATCGCCTCCTTCGGCTACACCGAGGCGCAGGCCCGGGAGCTCGGCTACGACGTCAAGGTCGCCAAGTTCCCGTTCACCGCCAACGGCAAGGCGCACGGCCTCGGCCACCCGATCGGCTTCGTCAAGGTCATCAGCGACGGCACGCACGGTGAGCTGCTCGGCGCCCACCTGATCGGCCCCGAGGTCACCGAGCTGCTGCCCGAGCTGACCCTGGCCCAGCAGTGGGACCTCACCGTCCACGAGGTCGCCCGCAACGTCCACGCCCACCCGACCCTCGGCGAGGCGGTCAAGGAAGCCATCCACGGCCTCGCCGGTCACATGATCAACATGTGACGCGGACCGCACGGCAGCAGGGCCCGCCCGGACTCCCGGGTGGGCCTTTCCGCTTTCACGCCCCGGCCGATCGGTTCGATGCGCCATTCGACGTGTCCGGCGCCGCCGGTGCCTGCGGGGCCGCCGTCCAGGTTTGGGAAAGTTTCCTAACTATGGCTATTGACGGTCGGTGCTCCGGTCGGGATCCTGAACTCCGCGTCCCCGGTGGCCACCTGTGCGCGCGTTGTCTCCCCCCACCTTCCCGGAGCCACCCGTGTCCTCAGGTTTCACCCGAAGAATCGGCCTCTTCCAGGCCACCGCGATCAACATGAGCCAGATGTGCGGCATCGGACCGTTCGTCACGATCCCGCTGATGGTCGCCGCCTTCGGCGGTCCGCAGGCCGTCGTCGGCTGGATCGCCGGCGCGCTCCTGGCCCTGGTCGACGGCCTGGTCTGGGCCGAGCTCGGCGCCTCGCTGCCCGGCGCCGGCGGCACCTACGTCTACCTGCGCGAGGCCTTCCAGTACCGCAGTGGGCGGCTGATGCCCTTCCTGTTCGTCTGGACGGCGATGCTCTTCATCCCGCTGATCATGTCCACCGGCGTCCAGGGCCTGGTGCAGTACCTGGCCTACCTGTGGCCGGACATGACGACCGGTCAGGGCGACGCCGTGGGTGTCGCGATCCTCGCCCTCGTCGTGCTGCTGCTGTGGCGCAGGGTCGAGAACATCGGCCGGATCACCGTCGTGATGTGGGCCGTGATGATCATCTCCGTCACGGCCGTGATCGTCGCCTCGTTCACCGACTTCCACCCCTCGATGGCCTTCGACTGGCCCGCCCACGCCATCGAGCTCACCCACGGGCAGTTCTGGATCGGCTTCGCCGCCGGCCTGACCATCGGCATCTACGACTACCTCGGCTACAACACCGCCTCCTACCTCGGCGCGGAGATCAGGAACCCGGGCCGGGTGATGCCGCGCGCCATCATCTTCTCGATCACCGCCATCATGGGCATCTACCTGCTGATGCAGATCGGCGTGCTCGGCGTGATCGACTGGAAGGACATGCTCGACCCCGGGAACGTGGCCTCCAAATCGGTCGCCTCCGCCGTACTGGAGAAGACCTGGGGCAAGGGCGCCGCCGACACCGTGACGGTGCTGATCCTGATCACCGCCTTCGCCTCCGTCTACACGGGCCTGCTCGGCGGGTCCCGGGTGCCGTACGACGCGGCCCGCGACGGGATGTTCTTCCGCGCCTTCGGCCGACTGCACCCCAGGCACGGCTTCCCGGTGGTCGGCCTGGTGGCCATGGGCACCGTCACCGCCGCCGGCTTCCTGTTCGCCCGGCACATCGGCAGCTCCGCCGAGCACCCGCCGCTGACCATCCTGATCACCCTGCTGACCAGCGTCATGGTGATCGTCCAGGCGCTCGCCCAGATCGCCGCCGTCACGGTGCTGCGCAAGCGGCAGCCGCAACTCGCCCGCCCGTACCGGATGGTGCTCTACCCGCTGCCCGGCGTCGTCGCCGCCGTCGGCTGGCTGGTCATCTACGGCTACGCGGACAAGGCCAACCCGGGTGTCCACCCGATCGAGTGGTCGCTGGCCTGGGTCGGCCTCGGCGGCCTCGCCTACCTGGTGTGGTCGAGGGCCGAGGGCGCCTGGCCGTTCGGGCCGAAGGTGATCCGCGAGGAGTACCTGACCGCCCAGAACGCCGAGGTCCCCGCCGAGCCCTAGGCGGGCCGTCCGGCCTCGGCGCGGTGACCGGACGAGCCGTCAAGGGGGGACCGGCACGCCAGGATTCCCGCCTGGTGGGGCGTGCATGACGCCTGGTGGGAGGGTTGGCGAATCTCCTTCGACCGGGGCGACGTCGAGGCGCTCGGCCTACGCGGACGGCGGGGCCTGCGCGGCGGCCACCTCGACGGCCGGTCCGACGGCCGGTCCGCTCCGTGCCACGCCTCCCGCCCCACCCGGACCGGACCGGACCGGAGCTGGTGCGCCGGGCCGCCGACCGGTACGGACCGCGCTGGGCCGCCGCGACCGTGCCGGTGCTCCCCGGGAGCTTCTGCACCGCGTCGTCGACCGCCTGTTCCACCCTGCCGACGGCACGGGCGCACCGCGGCCGTACCGCCGGGGGGTGCGGGGGTGTAGGCATCCCCGGCCCGGCCCGGTGAGCCCGCCCGTCGACCTCCTCTGCCCCGTCGACCTCCTTTGCCCCGTCGGCCCCGTGGGCCCCGTCGCCCCGGAGCGGCGGCGGGAGAATGGTCGGCGTGACAGACGTGACGCTGAACCTCTGGCGCCGGCCGCTGGGCGCGGTGCCGGCCGAGGTGTGGGACCGGACCGACCTGACCGTGCTCATCCTCGCCGAGACCGGCCTGACCGAACTGCCCTCCGAGGTGGGGAGGTTACGGCGGCTGCGCACCCTCGACCTCGGGCACAACCGGCTCACCGGGGTGCCCGCCGAGCTGGGCGACCTGATCGCGCTCGGCGACTTCCTCTACCTGCACGACAACGCGCTGACCGCCCTGCCGGACACGCTCGGCCGGCTCACCGTGCTGCGCTACCTCAACGTCGGCGAGAACCGGCTGTCCGAACTCCCCGCCACCGTCGGCGAGATGACCGCCCTGGTCGAGCTGCGCGCCCAGCACAACCGGCTCACGGCGCTGCCCGAAAGCCTCGGCGGCTTGGTCGGACTGCGTGAACTCTGGCTGCGCGGCAACCGGTTGACCGCCCTGCCGGACACCTTCGGTGGGCTCACCGGACTGCGCGAACTCGACCTGCGGGAGAACGCGCTCGCCGAGGTCCCGCCGGTGCTCGCCGGGCTGCCGCTGCTGCGCCGGCTCGACCTGCGCGGCAACCGGATCACCGAACTGCCGCGCTGGCTGGCCGAGCTGCCCGCACTGGAGAAGCTGGACCTGCGGTGGAACGAGGTGCGGCCCTCACCGCGACTGCTCGGCGAACTCGACGCACGCGGCTGCGTGGTCCTCCACTGAGCGGGTGCGCCGTAAAGATCGCCGCGGCGGCCGGCGCCCTGCTACCGTGGACGGCATGAAGCGCGCTGCACTCGCCACGACGACGCCGGAGAGAGTCCCGGCGCGCTGACTGCTGACCTAGTCCGAAGCCCCGGGGCGAGTGCCCCGGGGCTTCGCCGTTTCCGGTCCACTCGCCCGCCCACCCGAGTGGAGACCCCTCATGCACGACCACCGCAAGCTCGGCCGCGAACTCGACCTGTTCGACACCGACCCGCTGATGGGCTCCGGCCTGCCCTACTGGCTGCCCGACGGCGCCGCGATCCGGCACGCCCTGGAGGAGTTCATCCGCGAACGCGAGCGGCGGGCCGGCTACCGCCACGTGTACTCGCCGGTGCTCGGCAAGCGCGAGCTGTACGAGATCTCCGGCCACTGGGCGCACTACCGCGAGGACATGTTCCCACCCATGGAGCTGGGCTCGGAGGAGATGGTGCTGCGGCCGAGCCTCTGCCCGCACCATGCCCTGATCTTCCGCTCCCGCCCCCACAGCTACCGGGAACTGCCGCTGCGGATGGCGGAGTTGGGCGGAATGTACCGCTCCGAGCTGTCCGGCGTGCTGGGCGGGCTGACCAGGGTCCGGGCGATCCAGCTGAACGACGCACACGTGTTCTGCACCCCGGAGCAGGCCGCGGACGAGGCCGTCGCCGCGCTGGAGCTGATCCGCGAGGCGCACCGCGCGCTCGGCGTGGAACCGGTCCGCTACCGGCTCTCGCTGCCCGGCGCGGGCGGCAAGTACGTGGCGGATCCTGCCCTGTGGGAGCGGGCGACCGCGCTGCTCACCGACGTCCTGGAGCGCTCCGGGGTGCCGTTCGAGGCGGCGGAGGGCGAGGCCGCGTTCTACGGGCCGAAGATCGACGTGCAGATCGCCGACGGCGCCGGACGCGAGTTCACCCTGTCGACCGTGCAGATCGACTTCCACCAGCCCGAGCGGTTCGGACTGCACTACATCGGCCCGGACGGCGCCAAGCACCGGCCGGTGATGGTCCACCGCAGCGTGATCGGCAGCGTGGAGCGGGTGGTCGCCCACCTGATCGAGCTGTACGGCGGCGCGTTCCCGGCCTGGCTGGCCCCCGCGCAGGTGGTGCTGCTCCCGGTCTCCGAGGGTGAACTGCCGCAGGCCGAGCGGCTGTGGCAGCGCTGCCTCGACCTGGGACTGCGCGCCGAGGTCGCCGGGCCCGAACACGGCAGCCTCGGCGCCCGGATCCGGGCGGCGCGGCTGGTGCCCTACCAGGCGGTGATCGGGGCCAAGGAGGCCGCGGACGACCTGGTCGCGCTGCGGCTGCGGGACGGCCGCCGGCTCGAACCGCTGCCCGCGGAGGAGGCCTGGGCCAGGATCGGCGCGCTGGTGGCGGCGTGCAGCGCCGAGCTGTGGGCGAACGACCCCGGGCAGGGCGACCCCGGGCGCTGACCCGGGCGGGGCCCGGTGCCATCCCGGACGGGCCCGGTCGGCGATCCAGCGGCATACGTACGACTAGTGCGGTCTGCGGTGTGTCGGTCGGGCCGGGGGAGCGGGCCGCCCGTCGAATGGGCGCGGGCGGCCTCGTCCACGGCCGCCGCCGTCCCCCTGTTCCGGCCTGTCCCGGACCGTTTCGGAGGTACTCATGCGCATCCCGCGCCGGCTCGTCGCCCCCGCGTTCGGCTGTCTCACCCTCGCCGGAGCGGTCGCCGCCGCCCCGGCGACCTCGGCCGCGCTCCGCCCGCTGCCCGTACCGGACGTCCGGTACTGCGCCGCCATCCTCGGGCACGTCCCCGGCGCCGACGGCCGCTCGCCGGCGCTCGGACACGCCTGCTCGCCGGCCTCCCCGGCCGACGCGCTCGCCCACGCCGACGGCGTGGCCGCCGGGGCCGCCCGCACCGCCGAGCAGCCGGCCGACCGCACGCTGCTGCCGGAGGAGTTCGAGGACGCCGTTCGCGAACTGCAGGTCTTCCACAACTGACCGCCGCCGCCCGCCGCTGACCGCCGGGAGCACGGGGGCCGCCCGGCGGTCAGGACTCGTTCGCCCGCCGCCGCGTCACCCGGCGGCGGAGAGCTGCTTGGTGAGGAAGACCCGGCTGGTGCCCGGCGGATCGCAGGGAACCTCGCCCAGCAGCCGCCACCCGTGCTTGAGGTAGAAGCCCGGGGCCTGGAAGCTGATCGTGTAGAGCACGGCCGAGCGGCACCCGCGGGCGCGGGCCTCCTCCTCGGCCCGCCGCAGGATCTCCGCGCCCAGCCCCTGGCCGCGCAGCCCGGGCGGCAGGTGGAACAGGTCGACGAAGAACAGACCGAGCGAGGTGCGCCCGGTCAGCCCGCCGAGCATCCGGCGCGTCCGGGGCTCACGGACCAGGACGGCGAGCGGGCGGCGGTCGTCGACCCCGGTCCGTTCGACGTTGAAGCGGTCCAGCGCGTCGGAGACCAGCGCGAGGTCTGCGACCGTGGGGCTGTCGGTGACGACCAGGTCCGGCCGTGGCGAAGCGGCGACGGTCGGGTGGGCTGCGGTCATGGCTCCTCCATGCCGAGGGCACGGGCGGCCCTGCGGACCCGGGAACGCTACGTCGAGGCATGGACGAACGGCATGCGGACCGGGACGTGGGGGTGGACCTGTCCGCCGTGGCCGGGCTGCTGGCCGACGGCACCCGGGCCGCCTTCTGCCTGGCCCTGCTCGACGGCCGGGCCTGGACGGCGAACTCGGCATCACCCTGCCGAACGGATCCCGCCGCCCGCTCGTGCGGGCCTGCCTGGACTGGACCGAGCGCCGCCCCCACCTCGGCGGCGCGGCTGGGGCCGCGCTGTGCACCCACGCGCTCACCGCCGGATGGCTCAGCCGGATCGGTACCACCCGCGCCATCGCGGTCACCCCGGTGGGTCGGCAGGCCTGGCACGACCAGCTCGGCCTGCCGCCCGCCGACCTGTGACAGGAGAGGGCGGGCCGTTCTGGGTATCGGGCGCTTTCGGCTGTCCCCGTCAGGCCGCGGCAGGGGGCGGCCGCCCCTCCTGCCGTGGGCGCCGTCGGTCAGCCGGCCTCGGGCCCCTCGGCCGACCCGCCTCGACGTCCGTCCGGGCGCCGTCGGCTCAGTAGGACTGCAGCTCGATCAGGTGGCCGTCCGGGTCCCGCAGGTGGGCGGTGCGCAGGTTCGGCCCCCACGCGGGGCGGTCGGTCGGGCCGACGACGAGGGTGCCACCGTGGCGCAGGCAGAGGGCGAGGGCGTCGTCCACGCTGGACACCCGGAAGACCAGCATCGCGGCGTCCTGGGCGGGGGCGCCCGGGCGGTCGGGCAGGTCGGTGGTGCCCAGGGTGGCGGCCATCGAGGCGCGGTCGTAGAGCACGAGGACGGCCTGCTCGTCGACGTCCCAGTTGGCGTAGGGGCCGTCGGGCGTGCCCTTGACCAGGGTGGCCCCGGTGAGTGGTGGCAGGACCGCCCGGTAGAAGTCGAAGCACGCGGCGAAGCGGGTGACGAGCAGGCGGGGGTACAGGGCGTCCACGGTCGAGGCTCCTGGGTTCGGAATATTAGTGGGTCCGCACCCACTATAGGGATCGACCCTAAACTGCCGCCATGGCCACCGAACCCCCGCTCCCCGACCTCGACCGCGTCCCTGCCCCCACGCCCGCCCTGCCGCCGACGCTGCTCGACCTCAGCACTTTCCTGCTCGCCCGGATCGGCCGGACCGCGCGAGGCCGCCTCGCCGAGCGGCTCGCCGAACGCGGCCTGCGGCTCTGGGACATGGCCGTGCTGGCTGCGCTCGCCGACTTCGGGCCGCACGCCCAGCGGGACCTGGTCCAGCGGTTGGGCGTGGACCCGAGCGACATGGCCAAGGTCGCGGACCGGCTGGCCGCCGCCGGGTACGTCGAGCGCACCCGGGACCAGGCCGACCGGCGCCGGGTCTCGGTGGCGGTCACCGACACCGGGCGGGCGCTGCTCGCTGAGCTGGACGCCCGGGCGCGCGCCGTGCAGGACGAGGTGCTGGCGCCGCTGGACGAGCGGGAGCGGCAGGTGCTGCAGGAACTGCTGCTGCGCGTCCACCGGGGCCTGGGGGAACGGCGCGGCAGCGTCTAGGGCCTGCCGTCACGTGCGGTCAGGCGGCCGGCCCGGGGCGCCGGGCGCCGGCGAACTCGCCCGCCCAGCGCGGGACGTCCAGGACGTGGTCGACCTGGGCCACCAGCGTCCCGGTGCGCTCGGCGTGGATCATCGCGCCGTCGCCGACGTGGATTCCGACGTGGTGCAACGGCGCGTCCGGGCGGGAGAAGAAGAGCAGGTCGCCCGGGGCGAGGGCGTCGCGCTCCACCGGCGCACTGCGGTGGAACTGGGCGACGGTGTAGTGCCCGAGTTCGACGCTGCCGTGGCTGGCCAGGTACCAGCAGTGGAGGGACAGTCCGCTGCAGTCGAAGCCGACCGTGCTCTCGCCCAGGCAGGTGCCGTCGAGGTAGCCGTTCTCCTCGTCGCAGAAGCCGAGGCTCGCCCCCAGCCGGTCGCCGCCGCCCCAGGCGTACGGCACGCCGATCTGGGCGGCGGCCACCTCGGCGACCCGGCGGCCGAGGGCGGCGGACGGGAGGGCCGGGGGCGCCGCGTGGTTCGCGGCTCGGGCCGCGGCCGCGGGGGCGAGTGCCGGGATGAGTCCCGCCCCGAGCGCCAGGCCCAGCATCCGGCGCCGCCGGACTCCGAAGGCCTCGTCGCGATACGGCGGTTGGGATTCCATCGATGACCCCTGGTGTTCGGCGCGCCGTCGACGCGCGCGGTCGGAGGCACCAGGATTCCGGCCCGGCGGGTCGGCCCACCATCACCCATACCGGTGAATCGTGGGCGCACCGGGCCCGAGGTAAAGGGGAAACCGCTGGTAAATGGTTTGACGGTCGGTCAGGAGAAACCAACGATGGGCGCAAATGTTCGGTCGAGACCTTCGGAGTGCCCCATGAGCAGTGCCGTCAAGCTGATCCGAAACTCCCGCCTCACCTCGACCGTCGACTACGCCTATGCGGCCGTGGTCGACGCCCCGGCCCGCTCGCTCTGGCTCGCGGGCGCCTGCCCGCTCGACGCCGAGGGGCGGACGGTCGCCGTCGGCGACTACGAGGGCCAGGCCCACCAGGTGATGCGCAATCTGATCACCACCTTGGAGGACGCCGGAGCCGGGCTGACCGACATCGCCCGGACGACGGTGTACGTGGCCTCCGCCGACCGGGCCGACCTGGTGGCGGTGTGGAACGTGTATCGCGAGTACATGGGGGAGCACGACGCCCCCAGCACCCTGCTCGGCGTCTCGGTGCTCGGCTACGACGACCAACTGGCGGAGGTGGAGGCGGTGGCCGTGCTGCCCTGACGCCCGCCGGCGCGGCGGGAGTTGCGCCGGCCCGGCGACCGGTCCCCCCGTAGGCCTCCGCCGAGCCTCGTGCGGTCGTCCGGCGTATTCACCGGTGTGGTTGTGGAGCCTCCGGGATCGGCTTCCGGGCCCTGGATGTCCGAATTCAGATACCGATCGTTCGGTTTTCTGCTGCCAGGTGGCGTGCGGCGCCGACCCCGCTTTTGGCCACCCGTCGACGGGCCGGCGACCCGTGGGCAAAGTGCGGACCATGCGGTGGGGAGGGGGAGCGTTTGAGGCGATTCGCCGACATCGTCTTGTCGGCCGTAGGCCACCGGTAGCTAAGATACGGGGTGTTTGGTTTTGTTTTCCGGGAGCTCTGGGTGGGGTGGTTGCGGTGGTACGGCAGGAGCGGGCGCTCCGGACGCGTCGGCTGATCCTGGAGGCGGCGGCGTCGGTCTTCGACGAGTTCGGCTACGAGGGCGCCACCATCGGCGAGGTGGTCTCGCGGGCCGGCGTGACGCGCGGTGCGGTGTATTTCCATTTCGCCTCCAAGCGGGATCTGGCCCAGGGTGTCGTCGAGGAGCAGTTCGTCCAGGACGGTGTGCCCGAACGGGTCTGCAAACTGCAGGAGTTCGTGGACACCGGGATGGTGGTGGCCTATCTGATGCCACGTGATCCGCTGCTGAGCGCGGGGGCCCGGCTCTCCCTCGGCCAGGACGTCTTCGACGACCTCGGCGGCGGTGCGATCCCGGGCTGGATCAGCCGGTTGGAGGCGCTGCTCGTCGCAGCGGGCGAGCGCGGCGAACTGCTGCCGCACGTCGTCCCGGCCGACACGGCGTGGTTGGTCACGGCCGCGTGGACGGGTGTGCAGATCCAGTCGCAGAAGCTCTCCGGGCGCGCCGACCTCGAGCGGCGGGCCGCCGGGCTGTTCCAGCACCTGATGCCGAGCGTCGCGGTGCCGGGTGTGCTCGGCTCGCTGCAGATGGGACCGGACCGCGGCGCCCAGGTGGTCGCCGAGGTGGCGGCCGCCCGGGCGGCGGCGGAGGGTGCCGAGGCGCCGGGCGAGTCGCAGCCGGAGGCGCAGGTGGTCGCGGACGGGGTCGGCGTGGGCTGACGGTCCGACGGCGGCCGGAAGTCTCGCTGGCCGGTGCGGAGTTGATCGAGGCTCGGTGGCCTCCCTGCTCGCGGGGGCGTCCGAGCGGCGGCAGGCCGGGCGATGGTCGGCCGGCCGGCGGCCGGCTGGTCGGTGGTCGGTGCGGGTGTGGGCGAATTGGCGGCGGCGCGGGATCCATGGGGGTCCGACGCCGCCTTCGGTTTGTCCGTGCGCGGATGCGCTGCGTGCCCGGGTCGTGGCACGGCGTGGATGCCGCGCCACGACCTTGGTGGCGGCCACTCATCCCACGGAAACAAACAGCGCGTTCGGTTTTGTATTGACAAACCGCGCGTCCTGTTTTTGACTGGTGACAGTCGCCCTAGGGGTGTCGACCCGGGTGCCGGCCGCGGCGGATCGGCCTGCGGCGTTCCGTGTGATTGGGGTGGTCATCGTGGAAATTCGGGTGCTCGGGGCGCTGGACGTCCGGGTGTGCGGAGTGTCGGTGGTGCCGTCGGCGCCGAAACCGCGTCAAGTCCTGGGGCTGCTGGCCCTGCGGGCCGACCAGGTCGTTCCGGCCGGGGTGCTGGCCGAGGAACTGTGGTCGGGCCGCCCGCCGCGCAGCGCGCGCACCACCGTGCAGACGTACGTGCTCCAGCTGCGCGACATGATCGACCGGGCGCTCGCCCAGGTGGGCACGGCCGCAGGGGTCTCCTGCGCCAAGGACGTGCTGGTGACCTCGCCCGGCGGCTACATGCTGAACAGCGGCGGCGGGTTGACGGACGTCCGCGAGTTCGAGCGGCTCGCCGGCATGGGCTACCGGGCCATGGACGGCGACGACCACCCGCTGGCCGCCAGGATGCTCGGCGAGGCGCTCGGCCTGTGGCGTGGGCCGGCCTTCGCCGATGTGCCCGCGGGCGGCCAACTCGCCGTCGAGGCCAAGCGGTTGGAGGAGACCCGGCTCTGTGCCCTGGACCAGCGGATCGAGGCGGACCTACGGCTCGGCCGCCACCGTGTGCTGCTCGCCGAACTCACCGTCCTGGTCGACCGCTACCGCACCCACGAGAGCCTGCACGGCCAGTACATGATCGCCCTGCACCGCTCCGGCCGACGAGGCGAGGCCCTGGAGGCCTACCAGCGCCTGCGCAACACCCTGGTACGGGAGCTGGGCATGGAACCCTCGGCCGGGCTGCGCCGGCTGCAGCGCTCCATCCTGCTGGCCGGCCCGGAGCGCCCGGACCGCGAAGCGGCCGCGGCCACAGCGCCGGAGGCGGCCACGGCCAGGTTCACCAGGGTCGGCTGAGGACGCGCGGAAGACGCCGGCGCCGCCGGGGCGCCGCTCGGGTGTGGTCGGAACGTGCTTGTCGTTGTGAGGGGTTGTGGGTCGGGTGGTGCAGGAGAGGTCGGAACGGACGCGCGGACGGCTGGTCGAGGCGGGGGCGGTGCTGTTCGACCGCTGCGGCTATGCCGGCGCCACTCTCGGCGAGATCGCCGGTGCGGCGGGAGTGACGAAGGGCGCGCTCTACTTTCACTTCGTGTCCAAGGAGGAGCTGGCCCAGGCGGTGTTCCAGCAGGCCGAGCGCTTGCTGCGCAGAGCCTGCGGCGCCCTGCGCGCCACCTCCTCCCCCCTCCAGGCGCTGATCGACCTGGGCCACTGGCTGGTCGACGCCCTGGAGTCGGACGCCGTGGTCCGCGCGGCGTTCCGGCTCGGCCGGGAGGGTGGCGGCTGGCAGCCGCAGGCCGCCGTGCCCCCTCCCGGCGGAGTCGCCTCCGGCGCCCTGGTCGCGGGTATGCGGGGCTTCCACGGCGTCTGGGCCGGTGTCGTCCGGGACCTGCTGACCGGCGCCCGGCGGGCCGGTGAGCTGCGTGAGCGCACGGGCGCGCTCGGGCCGGAGACCCTGGTCGTGGCGGCAGCCTGCGGGCTGGAGGTGGTGTTCGGCGACGGCTGCCCGGGCGAGGAGCGCGCCCTTCGCGTCGGCGCCCTGTGGGAGTGGCTGCTGCCCTGCCTCGTCCCCCCGGGCTCCGCCGACGGCTACCGGACCAGGCCGCTGGCACCGCTGCCCGGCTGAGCCCCGGCGGCCTGCGCCACCCCGCCGGGCGGGCGGCTCAAGAGTAGGCGGGTCAAGGGCGGGTGGTTCAAGGGTGAGCGGGTGGGGCGTTCCGTACGGCGCGCCCCACCCGGTGCGCTGGTCACGCCGAGCGGAGGCGCTCCGCCAGGCCGGCGGCGGTGAAGGCGGCCACCAGGTCGTCGCGGTCCTCGGTGAAGTGGGCCCAACTGTCGTGGTGGACGGGGACCACCCGGCGGGCGTCGAGGATCCTGGCGGCCTCGGCGGCCTGGGCGCTGTCCAGGACGAGGGGCGCGCCGTCGAAGAGAGCGGGGAAGCGGGGCGCCCCGGCGAACAGGATCGCGGTGTCCACGGGTGCGAACCGTTGGGCGATCTCCTCGACCAGGGGGAGTGAGGCGTTGTCGCCGCTGACGTAGACGGTGGGCAGCCCCTCCCCGGTCAGTACGAAACCGACGACCTGGCCGGTGACCGCCTCGACCTCCGCGCGGGACCCGGGCCCGTGGAGGGCGGGAACGCCGGTCACGGTGACGGTGCCGCCGCCGGGGCGGTCCAGCGTGATGGACTCCCAGTCGGCCAGCCCCCGGGCCGTCCCGCCGAGGCGCCGGCCGCCGCCGGGAGTGGTGAGGGTGAGCGGGACGTCGGCCAGCAGCGCCCGGCCGGAGTGGTCGAGGTTGTCGGGGTGCTCGTCGTGGGAGAGCAGGACGACGTCGACGCGGCCGGTGTCCGCGGGGCTTCCGGCCGAGGGCGCGGTCTTGGTCAGCAGTGGGCCGGCGGGCCGCTGGTAGTCGCCCGGCTCGTCGAAGGTCGGGTCGGTGAGGAACCGCAGGCCGCCGTAGTCGAAGAGGGCGGTCGGGCCGCCGAAGAGGCGGACGGGGAACTGCTCGACGGTCGTGTCGGAAGAAGCCATGGCGAAGTACACCTCACGGATTGAAGCGGTTTATCCGTGAGAAAAGCTAGCCCGTTCTCACGGATGAGCGCAACCGCTACCATGAGATTCATGACGGAGACCGACGACGACCCCGCCCCGCCGCCTGCGACGGGCGAGCAGCAGTACCCCTCGATCGCCCTGGTCAACAGCGCCGTCACGCTGCCCGGCGGACACGTGGTCGACCGCCTGGGCACACCGGCGTCCGCCGAACAGTGGCTCCTGGAGCACGAGCTCGCGCCCGCCGACGCCGGCCTGCGGGAGATGTGCACGGCGCAGGTGCGCTCGATGCGGGAGCAGATCAGGACCTTGTTCGCGGCCCGGGTCGCGGAGCTGCCCGCGCCCGCCTCCGCGCTGACCGCCGTCAACGACGCCCTGACGCGTCTCCCCACCGCCCGGCTGCTGCGGTGGGACGACGGCAACGGCCCCTACCGTGCCGCACCGCACCCCACCACCGAGATCGTCGACCACGCCCTGGCGACCCTCGCCGCCGACGCCGCGGACCTGCTCACCGGGCCCGACGCCGTCCGCCTCACCGCCTGCGGCTCCACCCCGTGCACCCGGTACCTCCTCCGGCACGGCCGCCGCCACTGGTGCTCCACCCGCTGCGGCGACCGCGCCCGCGCGGCCCGCGCCTACGCCCGACGCACCCGGCCCCAGCCGGACTGACCGCCCCGGCGGGAACCCGGGGCCGTGCCCGCGCGTCCCGCCGGTCCCGCCCGCCCGCCGACCCGCCGGCCGGGTCGGGTCGGCGGGTCGGGTCGGGGGCCGCGTTCGGCCGGGCCGAATGTCAGTGCGGCTCGCCATGATGGCGGTATGAAGGACGCAGCCACCATGGCCTCTCCCGCCGCCCCGGCCTCCCCGCAGGCCTACGCCGATGCCGTCGCCGCCGCCGTACGGGCCGCCGCCGCGTACTACGCCGACGGCGCCACCCCGCTCGGCGACGACGAGTACGACGCCCTGGTGCGGGCGATCGAGGCCTACGAGCGCGAGCACCCGGACGAGGTGCTGCCCGAGTCGCCCACCGGCAAGGTGGCCGGTGGCGCGGCGGTCGGCGACGTCCCGCACAGCGTGCCGATGCTCTCCCTCGACAACGTCTTCTCGGCCGAGGAGCTGGAGTCCTGGGCGGCCGGCCTGGAGCGTCGACTCGGTCGCCCGGTCGCCGCCTGGTGCGTCGAGCCGAAGCTGGACGGCCTCGCCATCGCCGCCCGCTACCGGGCCGGCCGGCTCACCCGGGTGCTGACCCGAGGTGACGGCCTGGCGGGGGAGGACATCACCGCCGCGGCCGACGCCGTGCTCGGCCTGCCCGACCGGCTCGCCGAGCCGGTCGACGTCGAGCTGCGCGGTGAGGTGCTGCTCACCCACGAGCAGTTCGAGCAGGCCAACGCCGTCCGTACCGCCCACGGCGCCACCCCGTTCGCCCACCCGCGCAGCGGCGCGGCCGGCACCCTGCGAGCCAAGGACCGCGCCTACCGCGTCGAGCTCACCTTCTTCGCCTACGACGCCCTCGGCCTGCCCGGCCTCGACCACGCCGAACTGCTGGTCCGGCTGGCCGCCCTCGGCGCCCACACCGCCGCCGGCACCGCCGCCGCGCCGCGCCGCTGCGCCACCCTCGCGGAGGCGCAGCAGCGGATCGACGAGATCGCCGGCCTGCGCGCCGCGCTGCCCTTCGGGATCGACGGCGTCGTGGTGAAGGCGGACGCGGTGGCCGACCAGGAGGCGGCCGGGTCCGGCTCCCGCGCGCCGCGCTGGGCGGTCGCCCGCAAGCTGCAGGCGCAGCACCAGGTCACCCGGCTGCTCGGCGTCGAGTGGAACGTCGGCCGCACCGGGATCATCGCGCCCCGGGCCGTCCTCGAACCGGTGGTGATCGACGGCGTCACCGTCACCTACGCGACCCTGCACAACCCGGCGGACATCGAGCGCCGCGGCCTGATGATCGGCGACCAGGTGTTCGTCTACCGGGCCGGCGACGTGATCCCGCGCGTCGAGGCGCCGTTGGTCGACCAGCGCACCGGCGCCGAGCAGCCGATCGCCTTCCCCGAGGTCTGCCCGCGCTGCGGTGACGCGATCGACACCTCCGAGCAGCGCTGGCGCTGCGTGCGCGGCCGGGCCTGCCAGGCGGTGGCCTCGGTGATCTACGCGGCCGGGCGCGACCAGCTCGACATCGAGGGCCTCGGCGGCACCCGGGCCGTTCAGCTGGTCGAGGCCGGGCTGGTCGCCGACCTCGCCGACCTGTTCACCCTCACCCGGGAGCAGCTGCTCACCCTGGAGCGGATGGGCGACACCAGCGCCGACAACCTGCTCGCCGCCATCGAGACCGCCCGCAGCCGCCCCCTGAACCGGGTGTTCTGCGCCCTCGGCATCCGCGGCACCGGCCGGACGATGTCCCGCCGGATCGCCGCGCACTTCGGCAGCATGGCCGCGATCCGCGCCGCCGACGCCGAGGCGCTGGCCGGCGTGGACGGCATCGGAGCCGAGAAGGCCGCTGTGATCGTCACCGAACTCGTCGACGTGGCGGCGCTGTTGGACCGGCTCGCGGCCCAGGGCGTCGGTACCGCGGTGACCGAGCCGACCGCTCCCGCCGCCACGTCTGCGGACGGCGGCTCGGCGGCCACGGACGGCACCGCCGCGGGCCCGCTGGCCGGACAGAGCGTGGTCGTCACCGGCAGCATGACGGGCGCCCTCGCCGAACTCTCCCGCAACGCGATGAACGAACTGATCGAACGCGCCGGCGGCAAGGCCTCCTCCTCGGTGTCCAAGCGCACCACCCTGCTCGTCGCGGGCGAGAAGGCCGGTTCCAAGCGCGCCAAGGCCGAGGATCTCGGCGTGGCGGTCATGACCCCGGAGGAGTTCGCCGCCCTGGTGGCCGACCAGCTCGGCTGAGGGCCGGACCATCGGTGCCGAGCCCCGAGCCCCGAGCCCCGAGCCCCGAGCCCCGAGCCCCGAGCCCCGAGCCCCGAGCCCCGAGCCCCGAGCCCCGAGCCCCGAGCCCCGAGCCCCGGGCCATCGGTGCCGAGCCCCGGGCCGTGGGTGCCGAGCCCCGGGCCGTGGGTGCCGAGCCCCGGACGACCGGAGCCGAGCCCCGGAACACCGGTTGATCACCGGCGTCGGCGGTGCGGTAGGGTGGCCGACGCCGAGTATGACCGCGACTCAAGGAGGTGAGCCCCATTACCGGTATGTCCGAGCGGGTGCTCCCGGAGCGCGGCCGTGCGGGCGCCCCGCGCGCGTAGCGCGGACGCGTCGGCGCGGCGCCGGCCCTTGTGGGAGCCCTGACGGAGTCGTCCGTCTCCTCCCGATTCCCCCAAGGGGTTCTCTTGTCGGTCTTTGCCTCCGCCGCCCTCCGTTCCTCGGTGATCTCCCGGCTGCGTGCCGCCGGATGCGTGTTCGCCGAGGACGAGGCGCGGATCCTGCTCGCCGCCGCCACCACACCGGCCGACCTGGGTGTGATGGTCCGCGCCAGGGCCGAGGGGCGGCCACTGGAACACGTCGTCGGCTGGGCCGAGTTCGCCGGACTGCGGATCGCCGTCGACCCCGGCGTGTTCGTCCCGCGCCGTCGCAGCGAGTTCCTGGCCGCCACCGCCACCGCGCTCACCGGCCCGGGCGCCGTGGTCGTCGACCTCTGCTGCGGCAGCGGCGCCCTCGCCGCCGCGGTGGCGGCCGCCGCCACGCACCCGGTCGAGCTCTACGCGGCCGACGTCGACCCGGTCGCCGTCCGCTGCGCCCGCCGCAACCTGGCCGGGGCCGGGGCCCTGGTCGTCGAGGGCGACCTGTTCGCTGCGCTGCCCGTCGACCTGCGCGGCCGGATCGACGTCCTGCTGGCCAACGTCCCGTACGTCCCGAGCGCCGACATCGCGCTGCTGCCGCCCGAGGCCCGTCTGCACGAGGCACGGCCGGCACTGGACGGCGGCGCGGACGGACTGGACGTGCTGCGCCGGGTGGCCGCCGAGGCACCGGGCTGGCTGGCCCCGGGCGGCTCGCTGCTGTTCGAGACCAGCGAGCGGCAGACGCCGACGGCCCTCGCCGTCGCCCGCGCGGCCGGGCTCGACGCGGCCGACGGCTGGTGCGAGGACCTCGACGCGACGGTCGTCACCGCGACCCGGCGCTGACGGGCCGCCCCGCCGCCCGGGCCCGGCGCCGACGGGCCGGGCGGCGGGGCGGATCAGATCCGGGCGCCGTAGACGTGGTCGACCGGGACGGTGATGAGCACGCGGCGGTCGGAGACCATCGCCTGGCGGTACTCCGCCCAGTCGGGGTGTTCGCCGGCGGCCCGGCGGTAGTAGTCCACCAGCGCCTCGACCTCGGCCCCATCGGGGTCGGTGCCCGGTCCGGTCAGGCCGGCGACGCCCTCGGCGGTGGCCCAGGAGCGCCCGTCCGGCCCGGTCACCTCCAGGCTGACCCGGGCGTCCCGGCGCAGGTTGGCGGTCTTGGCCAGGCCTTCCCTGGTGGAGATGAGGATGGCGTTCGCCGCACGGTCGTAGAAGGGCATGACGGGCGAGAGCTGGGGGCGGCCGTCGGCCTTGATCGTGGCGAGGATACCGAGCCGGCTCTCCGCGAGGAGCGCGTACGGGTCGAAGGATGTGGTGGTCGTCATGGCAGCATCATCGGGCTTCACACCGGTGTGAAGGTCAAGGCGCGGCAGGCGTGTTGCGGTCGGTCGGCCGGCCTGGCTGTTGCGCGGACCCACCGTACGGCACCTGCCTGGGGAGCGGATGCCGTACGCGGGCGGCAGCCGGTCAGCTGTTGCGGCTGATGGTGTCCCGGATCCAGTCCGCGTAGGCGGGCGCACTGGTGTAGAGACCCGGACCCTGCGAACAGGGGACCCCGGGGGCGCCGGGGCCGGAGGTCACGCCGATGAGCTCCCACCGCCCGCCCCGGCCCCGCTGGATCTGCGGCCCGCCGGAGTCCCCGAAGCACGCCATGGCGTCCGGCACGCGGCTGATCGTGCACAGCCTGGTGGGGTCCGCGTAGCCGGGGGCGCACTCGCTCTCGGCTCCCCGGCGGGTGTCGAGCTCCTGCAGCCGCTCCGCGAACCGCGCGTCGGCCAGCTCGGTGATGTCGACGACCGTGCCGAAGCCCAGCAGCCGCGTGTCGGTGCCGGGCCGCCCCGGCTGCTTCGCGATCCGGACGGGCTTCTGGGCGACCGGGCGATCCAGCCGGACCAGTGCGACGTCGTCGCGGTTCGCGGCCACGTTCTCGCCATTCCGGTAGCCAGGGTGGACCACCGTCAGATCGATGGACCGGACGGTGCCGCCGGAGTGCCGCTGGGCACTGCCGATCCGGACGGTCCCGTCCAGGTCCACCGGCCCGGTCACGCAGTGGGCCGCCGTCAGCACCCACTGCGGATCGATGAGCGACGCCCCGCAGGCGCCGTCGGTCAGACCCGCGGACGGGGCCGACATCGGGATCGACGCCATGAACGGGTAGCGCTCGGTGGAGTCCCGTCCGTTGACGATCGCTCCGGCGCTTCCGGCCGTCATGGTGGCGCCCACCGCGGCGACGAGGCCGGCGACGGTCACGGCACGCGCGGTCCGACGGCGCATCAACTTCGGCAAGGTGACGTTCCTTTCCTGCTGTTCGGATGTGTCCAGCCTGCGCGGTCAAGATCCACCGAACCATCAGGACAACCGGCCGACGCCTGGTGGGGACAGCCCCCGATCCCCCCGGGGGCTGTCCTGACCAGGGGGATCAGGCGGGCGTGGGCAGCGCCCCGGCCGGACACCCGGCTCAGGGCCCGGCGGCGGTCAGCCGTCGATGCGGTGCTCGCGCCAGAAGGGGGCCAGGTCGATGAGGGTGGCGGCCTGGGCGGCGGACTTGAAGGCGGCGGTGGTGGAGAGGCCGTACCAGTGGGTGCGGGCGTAGTCGTGCAGGAGGGCGGACATCGCGGCGGGGCCGATGAGGCGGCGCAGTTCGTGCAGGGCGCAGGCGCCGTGGTCGTAGACGACGGCCTCGTAGCGGGCGGGGTGGGCGTCCCAGTAGGCCATCGGGTTGGTCAGGCGTTCGGCGTCGGACTCCCAGGGGGTCGCGGCCGTGCAGCCCTCGCCGGTGCGGCCGAGGGCGAGGTCGGTGGCGTACTCGCTGAAGGACTCGTCCAGCCAGGGCGCGCGGTACTGGTCGTCGCCGACGATGCCGTACCACCACTGGTGCGCCAACTCGTGGACGAGAGCGCTGGGTTTGACCCGGTCGAGGACGAAGGCCGGGTACTCCATGCCGCTGAACCAGAAGGCGTTGTCCAGCACGACGGCCAACTCGCCGTACGGGTAGGGGCCGTAGCGGGCCGAGTGGGCGTCGATGGTGGCGAGGGCGAGCTCGAGCATCCGCCGGGCGTCCTCGGCGGTGACGTTCGCGGCCGCGAAGACGCCGATCCGGACACCGCCGGGGGAGCGGCCGGTGATCCGGGTGAACGGGCCGGCCGCCCAGGCGAAGTCGCGGACCTGGCGCGCGGCCGCCCGGGTGATGGTCCGGCCCTCGGCACCGGGGGCGTCGACGGCGCTGCCGGTGGCGGGGACCAGCAGCTCGGAGGGGTGGTCCAGGGTGACGGCGAAGTCGGCGGCGAGGGCGTAGAAGGACTCGCCGTTGCCGGTGTACGGGTCGAGGTGCCAGCCGGCCTCGTCGTGGACGGCGAGCACCGGCAGCGCGTTGCCGAGGAAGGTGAAGGCGCCGTCCCGTCCGAACCGGTCGGCGGCGCCGGGGGCGTCGACGGCGAGGTCGAACTCGACGGTGCCGGCCGCTCCCGGGGGCAGCGGCCGGGGCAGGGCGACCCGTAGCGCGGTGCAGTCCAGGGAGTAGCCGCCCGAGAGGCCGGACAGCCGGACGGGCGGTGCCGCGCAGCCGCCGTGGGAGTTGTCCCAGAGCCGCAAGTACACCTCGTGCAGCGGCTGCGGCGAGGCGTTGGTGAAGGTGATCCGCTCGTGGCCCCGCCAGCTGCCGCCGGTGGCGTCGCTGCGCAGCGCGACGGTGTAGGCGGGCCGGGCCGGGGTGCGGACGGTGTCAGCCTGCGGCACAGGCACAGGCACAGGCACAGGCGCAGGCACAGGTGGTGACGGTGGCGGGGCCGCGGCCACCGACAGGAGCACGGCGAGGACGGCGAGCAGGATGGGGGTTCGTCTCATCGGTCGTGCTCCGATCGGTGGCCGCCGGTGCGGGTCAGCGCGCCGGGATGGTCTCCCGGTGCCGGGCCAGCACCCGTTCGACCGCCCGGTCGACGCCGGGCAGCGCGGTGCCGAGGTCGGTGTAGACGACCTGCTCCACGGTCGCCACCGTGTGCAGGCCCTGGACCAGGAAGGTGTACTCCCGGCCGCGCTCCAGCAGCAGGACGATCGGCTTGCCGAAGGCGCTCGCCCAGCCGATCTCGATGTGGGTGCCGGGCGAGGCCGGGAAGCCGGGCAGGGCGACGAACAGTTCGGCCTTGCGGATCTCGTCCTGGTCGAGCTTGGTGCACTGCTCGGGCCGCATCAGTTCCTCGCCCCACGCCTCGCGGCGGTGGGCGTTGTGCACGGCGACGCCCTGGGCTTCGAAGTGCTTGATCAGAAGGTCGAACGGCGCCCGGGCGTCGTCCGGCATCAGGCCGGTGGCGGGGTCGAGGAGTTGGATGAACGGCCCGGCCAGGAACAGTGAGCGGACTGCGGGCGCGGCGGCGGTGGGCTGAGTGGTCATGGCGGTCAGTCCTTGATGAAGCACTGGATGTAGGCGTCGCCGCTGGTGCCGAAGGTGTACTCGGTGGTGTCGTAGGCCGTGTACGGGTGGCGCTCGACCCGGATGGAGCGGAAGTGCGGAGTGTACTGCCAGCGCAGCTCGGGCTTGGTGCTGAAGAAGGGGATGAACACGCCGCCCGGGCGCAGCGCCCGGACCACCTCGGGCATGGTCCTGGCCCACAGCTCGGCGTCGGTCCAGACCTCCATGTCCAGGGCCGGGTCGAAGAACATGCCGTCGATGCTCTCCGAGGGCAGTTCGAAGATCCGCTGGAAGAAGTCGCCGCGCTCGACGGTCAGGTTCCCGGGCAGGTCCGGGTTCTTGGCCCGGAACAACTCCTCGACCTCGTCGAAGAGTTCGAGGACGGTGTGGCGGCGGGTGGCGGGGTGTCGGGCGATCCGCAGGGCGGACAGGCCGAGGCCGAGCCCGACCTCGTAGAAGTCCTGGCCGTACTCGCAGAGCAGGTCGGCGCTGGCCCACATCAGGTCGCGCTCCCAGGCCTGCATGGCCTGTTCGCCTCCGATGCTGAGGGTTACTTCACCGTTCTGCTCGATGAGTCGGATCTCGGGCTTGGTGGCAGGCGTCGTCATGGCGGTCGTCTTTCTCGTGGTGCGGGGGATCAGCGGGGCAGGACGCCGAAGTGGCGCCGGGCGGTGGAGACGGCGAGGTCCTGCACGGCGAAGACCGTGAAGTAGTACGCCTGGGGGGCGGTGGCCGGGTCGAAGCGGACGCGGAACACGACGTACTGAGGCTGTCCGCCGGTGGCGCGCACCTTCACCAGCTCCGGTTCGACGCGGGCGTCTTCGCGCAGGTAGGTCGGCACGAACAGGCCGAGCCGGACGGGGCCGGTGCGGGCGGCGTTGAGGACGGCGCGCACCTCCAGGAAGCCGCCCTGCTCGACCTCGTCGGCGCTGTACGCGAGCAGCGAGGGCGCCTCCGGCAGCCGGAAGGTGACGTCGCCGCAGCGCATGCAGACCGCGCAGGTGGTGTCCAGGACCTGCGGGAGCAGGCCGCGGCGGGTGAACTCCTGGGCCGGGCGGCCGCAGTGGCAGGTCACCTCGCGGACCTCGTGGTCGAGCGAGCTGCGGTCGCCGAAATGCGCCGGGTAGGTCATCAGCTCGTCCTCGGGGTTCGCCGCGACCTGCCCGGCGATCGCGTGGTCGAGCGACTGCAGGTCGGCGGTGAGCGAGGTGTGGATCTCGGCGGCGGACTGGTCGGCCAGGTGGGTGGGCCGGGCCACCCAGAGGTCCACCTTGCGGGCCAGCTTGGTCAGCCGGGGGCGCAACGCGTGGTTGTGCGGCAGGAGTTCGGAGCCGAGCAGGGCGTTCAGCCGGCGGCCGACGGTGAGCACCAGCGGGTCGGGACGGTGGTCGGCGGGCTCGGGTGCGGGGTGCGGGGTGTCGGGCAGGCCGAAGCGCAGGAAGGCCGGGTAGGGGTGCGAACCGGCCAGGCTGGCGTTGAGGGTGTCGACGGTGTCGGCGCCGGTGAGGGCGGAGCGCATCCAGGCGACGTTCTCCGGCCGGTCGGAGTCGTGCACCGAGACGGCGGCGACCACCGTGCGGGCGGGCCCGTCCAGCGCGTTGAGCAGCAGCTGGTACTTCGGGTCGTACAGCGCGAGGTCGGCCAGTGGCCCGCTGTTGCAGGCGCTGAGCACCACCTCCACGGCGGTCACCCGGTGCAGCGGGACGAGCTTGTCCTCCGGCTTGTAGCAGGGCAGCCCGTACGCGCAGCGCGGGCCGAGCAGCCCCGGCCGGGACGGGACGGCCGGGTTGAGGCCGCAGATGGTGAACTCGCCCAGGTTGACGCTGTCGTCCTTGCCGTGGCCCTGGAAGGCGACCTTGCGCCAGCGGGTGCCGAGGATCGCGGACTGGATGTCGACGCGCTCGAAGTCCCGGTCGTCGAAGACCTGGACGCCGGGCAGGTGCGGCGGCCGGTCGGTGTCGGTGAACAGGCCGAGGGCGTCGATGCCGGTGTCCGCGCGGGCGTACTGCTTGGCGATGCTCCAGGCCAGCGAGGCGGCGTCCCGGCCGCTCAGCAGCGTGAGGGCGTGGGTGCGGCTGCGGTAGGTGGCGAGCAGCAGCGAGCGCACCGGGTCGAGGGTGAGCCGGTCGTAGCAGCCGATCAGCAGCAGGCTGCCCGGGTGGTCGCGCAGGAAGGCCGGGGCGTCGGCGAGTTGGTTCTCGGGCAGCCAGGTCCGGGCCAGCGGTCGGGCCAGGTCGGCGACGCCGTCCGGGAGTCGGTCCTCGCCGAGGACGACGCCGAGGTCCAGCGGCCGTGGCCGGTCGAGGGCGGTGTAGAGGCGGGAGGCGAGCTCCGCGCTCTGCGCCAGGTCGTCCCGGCCCTCGACCGGGACGGGCACCGCGACCGCGTCCGGCGCGTCCAGGAACTCCTTGACGGCGGACGGCAGGTGGGCGAACTTGACCGGCCGGAAGAGCAGGCCTGCGGGGTTCATCGTCGGTGACCTCGTGGGAAGGAGGGGTGGGAACGGACGGCTGCCGGATGGCGCCGGGAGTCGGTCACGCCGCGCACGTCCCGGCGGCGGGGCGGGCGCGGTCCAGCAGCGGGCGGCAGACGAAGGCCAGGGCGGCCGCGGCCAGGGCGATGGCGAAGGCCACGGCGAAGACCCCGCGTGGCCCGAGCGGCTCCACCAGCAGGCCGCCGACCTGCTGGCCGACGGCGTCCCCCAGCACGGTGGCCAGCGAGGCCCAGGTGAAGGCCTCCGCCAGCGAGCCGCCGTCCGCCACCGAGCCGACCAGGGTCATCTCGACGGCGGACACCAGGGCGATGGGCGCGCCGCCGATCGCCAGCGCGAGCCCGAGCAACGGCTGGGAGGTGGCCGCCAGCGTCAGCCCCGTCCCCAGCGCGTACGCGAGGACCAGACGCGGGAACCGTACGGTCGCCGGGACGGCGGACTGCGAGCGCCCGAGCCAGACGGCGCCCAGCGCGCTGCCCACGCCCCAGCAGGCGTAGACCGCGCCGGTGCCGCCGGGGGAGCCGTGCGCGGCGACGAAGGCCGGGATGGCGAGCGTGAGCAGCCCGATCGGCACCGCGCAGGCCGCCATGATGCCGGTCAGCGCCAGCATGGCCGGGTTGCGCAGCGGCCCCAGCAGGTCGCGGGGCGCGGCCGGGGCGGCGGGTCGGGGGCCGGTCCCGGCCGGGAGCCGGACCAGGGCCAGGCCCAGCGCGCCCGCGCCGCCGACCGCCGCCACCGCGGTCAGCGCCAGCGCGGCCGAACCGGCGAGCATCAGCCCGGCCAGCATCAGCGGCGCCCCGATCACCAGGACCTCGGCGAGGACCGCCTCCCAGAGGTAGGCGGTGTCGCGCTCGGTGTCGCTCAGCGGCAGGCGCGCCCAGAGCGAGCGCATGCAGGCGTTGGCGGGTGGCAGCGCCACCCCGGCCAGGGCGGCGGCGGCCAGCTGGCCCCAGGTGCCGGGCCGGGTGGCCCAGGCGAGGACGGCGAGCGCCGCCGGGTAGAGCAGGCCGGTGGCCAGCAGCACCGGCCGGCGCCCGGCGCGGTCGAGCCGCCGGGCGACCAGCGGCCCGCCGGCCGCCATCCCGGCCGTGTACAGCGCGCTGGTCAGCCCGGCCTGCGCGAAGCTGCCGCCCTGCTCGCGCACCACCAGGACGGTGGCCAGCGACATCAGGTAGACCGGCAGCCGGGAGACCACGCTCCACCCGGCCACGGCGCGCACGTGCGGGCGGCGCAGCAGCGAGCGGACGCGGTGCGCCAGGGTGTCGGGGGGCGGTGGCGAGGTGTCGCGGGGCAGGGTGTCGCTCACCGGTCGCCCTCCAGCACGGGGGCGGGCGCCAGCTCGATGACGAAGGCGCCGAGGACCGCACGCATCCGCCGCTCCACCTCCTCGATCGAGGCTCCCACCACGTGGACGTACCCCGAGGCGTTGTGCGAGGCGCGCCGGGCGGACACCGCGTCGCCGACCCCGACCTTGAGCACGGCGTCGACCACCCCGGGGGCCCGCAGCAGTTCCTCCACCGGGGTGATCCGGCGGACCGTCCCGGACTCGGGCAGAGGAAGCAACAGGTCTCCGGCGCACTGTCGTTGACGATAGCTCAGATCCGGCCGCCGCCCCCGGTAGACGTCCAGGGTGGCGCCGAAGACGTCGAAGCCGTACGCGTGCCCGTGGTTGGCCGGGATCTCGCAGCCGGCCAACCGCAGTCCGATCTCCCCGGCGTACGGCTCGCCGTCGATCAGGAAGAACTCCATGTGCGCGTACCCGTGGTCGATCCCCATGCCGGTGACGATCCGCTGCAGCAGCGCGCGCAGGTCGACCGGCGGGGCCTCGTCGGTGCCGACGCTGATGTTGGCGTTCATCGCGCCCTCGACGATGTCCAGCGGGCGGCACGGCATCGCACTCGGCCAGGCGTCCAGCACCTCGCCCTGGAGGATGATCGCGCACACCTCCCACTCGACGCCGCCGAGGAACTGCTCGACCATCCAGTCCCGGGCGGTCAGGTCGACGGCGGCGAGCGCCTCGGGGCCGTCCAGCCGGTGGGTGTCCACGCAGGCGAAGGAGTCCACCGGCTTGAGCACCAGCGGCCAGCCGTGCTCGGCGGCGAACCGCTCGATCTCGCCGGCCGTCCGGACCTGGGCGAACTCGGCCGTCCGCAGCCCGAGTTCGCGGAAGCGCCGCTTCATCACGGCCTTGTCGCGCACCCAGGAGACCTGCTGTGCGGTCAGGTGCGGCAGCCCGGCCAGCGCCGCGAACCGCTGGGCGACGACCTGGCGCGGCTCGGACGGGTTGCAGAACCGGCTGGGGGCGACGGGAAGCCCGGCGGCCCACTGCCGGTAGCGTGCGGCCTCCTGTTCCAGCGGCACCCCGGCCCGCACCCAGAAGGCGGGCAGGTGCGCGGTGCGGTGCAGGTGCTCCGCGGAGAGGTCGGCGCGCGCCTCGTCGAAGCGCAGCAGGACGAGGTGGTCCGGGAGCGTGCGGGCCGCGTGGCGGGCGAAGGAGGAGGCGCGGTCGTCCACCATCAGCAGGACCGGACCGGGCGGGCTCACACCGCCTCCAGGACGCGCCGGATCGCCTTGACCGCGGCGGCCTGCTGCGGCTGCGGCAGTTCGGGGGAGAGCGGCACGCAGAGCGTGCGCTCCAGCAGGTCGCGGGTGCGGGCGAAGCCGTCGCGGCTGAGCGCGAGCGGCCCCTCGGGGGCGTGGTTCCACGGGAAGCCGTCGGCGTACAGCGAGCGGCGGCCGGTCAGCACCGGGTGTTCGGGCAGCAGGTACTTGCCCAGCGTCCAGTTGGCGATCCCCTCGGCGGTGAGGGCCGCCACGGCGGCGTCGCGCAGCTCGCGCGACTCGCAGCGGAAGCGCAGGCTGACCTTGACGTCGCCCTCGGCGCGCGGGAGCGCCCGGAGGTCGCTGCGGTCCGGCAGTTCGGCCAGCGCGAGGGCGTACATCCGCTCCAGCCCGGCCAGCACCTCGTCGAGGTGGCGGAACTGCTGGCACTGGACGGCCGCGACCTCCTCGCTGGTGACGAAGTTCTCGCCGTAGTAGGCGTCCTGGTTCCAGGTCGGGTAGTGGCCGGGGACGCGGGCCGAGCCGTGGTCGTGGTAGCAGCGCATCGCCGCCCAGGCCTGCTCGTCGTCGGTCACCACCAGCCCGCCCTCGCCGGAGGTGAGCACCTTGTTGTGGTGGAAGCTGAACACCCCCGCGTAGCCCGCCGTCCCGACCTGTCGGCCGTCCGGGAAGCGCCCGCCGAGGGTCTGCGCGCAGTCCTCGATCACGTACGGCACGCCCTGCGGCAGGGCGGCCACCGAGCCCTCCATGTGCGCGGTGATCACCCGTCGGGCGTCCGCCGGCAGCAGGGTCGGGTCCATGCCGAGGGACTCGTCGGCGTCCACCAGCACCGGGATCAGGCCGCAGGACAGCACCGCGCCCGCCACCGCCACGAAGGTGACCGCGGGGATGTACACGAGGTCGCCGACGGAGGGCCGGGTGGAGATCAGCGCCAGCCGCAGCGCCTCGGTGCAGTTGTGCACGGCCAGCGTGTGGCCGGTGCCCAGCCGTTCGCCGACCAGGCGTTCCAGCCGGGAGGCCATGCTCTCCTGCTCGGTCTGGTAGCGGAACAGGACCTGATGGTCGATCACCTCCTTCAGCTCCGCCATGTCGGACCAGTCGAGGTAGTTGGCGCCGTACGGGAGGAAGCGCTGGCCTTGGCGTTGGTGGAGGGTCATCGGGCGTCGGACTCCGTGATCGGGTGCGTGGTGCCGTCGACGAGGAGCTGCTGGTCGCGGAAGTTGCGCAGCAGCAGGCCGCCGTCGGGCGTCTCGGTGAAGGAGGGGCGGGCGACCGGGATCTTGCCGATCTTCGTCGTGAGGACGTACTGCGGCACGGCGAAACCGGTGATGTGGCCCTGCAGGCCCTCCATGATCTCCCAGCCCTTCTCGACGGAGGTCATGAAGTGCGCGACACCGGTGACGTTGTCGCAGTGGTACAGGTAGTACGGGCGCACCCGGATGCGCAGCAGCTCGGTCATCAGCCGGCGCATGGTCGGGACGTCGTCGTTGATCCCGCGCAGCAGCACGGTCTGGTTGCCGACCGGGATGCCGTGCCGCAGCAGGCGGTCCACCGCTGCGGCGGACTCGGGGGTGATCTCCTTGGGGTGGTTGAAGTGGGTGTTCAGCCACACCGGGTGGTAGCGGGAGAGCATCGCGCACAGCTCGTCGGTGATCCGCTGCGGCAGCAGCACGGGGAAGCGCGAGCCGATCCGGATGATCTCGACGCTGGGGATCGCCCGCAGGCCCGCGACGATCTCCTCCAGCCGGCCGTCCTGGTAGGAGAGCGGGTCGCCGCCGGTGAGCAACACGTCCCGGATCTCCGGGTGTTCGGCGATGTAGCGGAAGTCCTCGTCGTAGGTGCCGCCCTCGTCGTCCCGGAAGTAGCTGCCCTGAAGGTCGGTGGTGTGGAACTTGCGGGTGCAGTGCCGGCAGTAGACCGGGCAGGTCTCGGTGACCAGCATGATCACCCGGTCCGGGTACTTGTGCACCACCCGGTTGGTCCGGCGGTAGAGGGTGTCCCCGACCGGGTCGACCTCGGCGCCCGGGAACTCCACCAGCTCCTCGGTCGCCGGGACGGCCTGCTGGCGGACGGGGCAGAGCGGGTCGTCCGGGTCCATGAGCGAGGCGTAGTACGGGGTGACGCTCCAGCGGTACCGGCCGGCGACCCCGGCGATGGCCCGCTCCTCGTCGGCGGTGAGGTTGATCCACTGCCGGGCCTTGTCGACGGTGTTGATGCGCTTGCGCATGTGCCAGCGCCAGTCGTCCCACTCGGCGGGGGAGGCGCCGGGGCGGTTCGGCGGCGGGCCGGTGGTCCGGTCGGCTCCGGCGCCCCGGTCGGTGTCGGAGGTCTGGTCGGGCCCGGTGGTTCGTCCTGGTTCGGTGATCGGGCCTGGTTCGGTGGGGGTGGGGGACATGGCGGCTCCGTACGGGGTGGAGGACGGTGACGGCGGCTACAGCGGCGCGAGCAGCAGTTGACGGACGGCCCGGGCGACGCCCTGCGCGCCGCGCAGGTCGTCGAGCTCCGGGCCGATCGCGCCCCACTGCGCGTTCGCCCCCGGCGGCTGCCAGACGGCCGGGTCGGCGGGGTCGGCCGCCGACGGCACCGGGACGTGCCGGGTGATCCGCTCGGCCAGGTCGTGTTGGGCGGCGCCGAGCGCGGGGAGGAAGACCAGCGGGGCCCGGCGGGCCTGGGCGAGCGCGACGGTGGCCAGGGTCGGTGAGGCGAGCAGCAGTTCGGCGCCGGCGTGCAGCGCGTCCACGTCCACCTCGGCCGCGCGGCCGACGGTCACGCCCGGCAGGTGCGAGACGGCCGCCCGGACCTGGTCGAGCCCGGTGTCGCAGACCAGCTGGCAGGCCCCGGTGCGGCGGACGGACTCCCGTGCGAGGAAGGGGAGTTGATCGCCGGTGAACGCCTCGGCCGCCGGTTGCGGCACCTGCCAGAGCGAGAGCAGCAGCAGCGTCCCCCGGCGGTTGCGGCGGCGGGCCAGTCGGGCCGGTGCGAGCAGCCCGGTGGGCCGTAGGCCGCCCGGGTGTTCCAGCCAACCGGGCCAGTGTGCGCGGTGCAGCAGCCGCTCGGTGGGCGCGGGGGCGGCCGCCGGCGCGGAGGCCAGGTGCAGCACCGGGACGCCCAGCGCGGTGAGGCGCGCGGTGGTGGCCTCCTCGTCGCAGACGAGCGCCGCGCGTGGCAGCGGCTCGTGGGAGGCGAGGACGGCCCGGGGCAGGTCGCCGAGGTGGGCGGTCACCCGGCGCAGCGCCAGCAGCGAGTCCAACTGCTCGTCCCGGCAGGCGAGCAGCACCGCCGGCTGCCGCCCGGCATCGGGGGTCAGTACCGCCACGGGGCCACCGACCCGAGCCGGGCGACGTCGTCGCTGTAGCCGGCCGCCGTGGTCGAGCAGCCGTTGCACAGCTGCGGGCCGCGCTCGCGGAAGTAGTCCGCGTGCTCCCGGAACGCGGGCGTGTCCAGCAGCAGCACCCCGCCCTCGCGCACCGGCGCCCCGCCGGGCCCGCCGCCGGTGCCCTCACGGTGCGGGATGCAGCTGCAGGCGTGCATCCGGCCGCCCTTGCCGTCGATGTAGATCACGTCGTCCGCGACGTGGCAGAGCGGCAGCGAGGCCCGGGGCGGGGTGGAGTCCTCGAAGTAGCGGGCCTGCTCCTCGGGCGTGTCCCCGTAGAAGCGCTTGCCCATCGGGACCAGCAGGGCGTCCGGGTCGGCCGCGTAGAGCGGATCGCACACCGCGCGCACGTGGTCCGGGTCCGGGTAGCGGATCGTCCGGTCCAGCTTGAGCGCCGACAGCTCCCACTGGCGGACCCCGGCCTCGGTCAACACCTGCTGGAGTTCCGGCATTTCGGTGTAGTTGTGCGGTCCGACGACGGTGTTGACGCGGGGCAGCACGCCGAGTTCCGCGGCGAGCCGCAGCCCGCGCAGACCGCCGTCGAACATGCCGGGCGAGCGCCGGTAGGTGTCGTGGGTGGCCGCCGAGGCGCCGTCCAGGCTGACGATCACCTGGGCCAGCCCGGCCGCAGCCAACTCCGGCGCGAGCTTGGGCAGCAGGGAGCCGTTGGTGATGATCGACATCTTCATGCCGGCCGCCGTGCCGGCCCGCACCAGCTCCACGACGTCCGGGTGCATCAGCGGCTCGCCGCCGGTGAACCGGACGTAGTCGACCCCGGCGGCGCGGGCCTTCGGCAGCAGCTCGGCGAAGTCGGCGAGGGGGAAGCGGAAGGTGTCGCGGGAGAGCGCGAAGTCACACATGAAGCAGTCGGCGTTGCAGGCTTCGAGGATGCGGATGAACAGGTAGCGAGAGCGCGTACGCGTTGTGGAGGACACCCGGGACCGTTTCGTGGCTCGTGGTTCGTGGGCTCGTGGCTGGTGGTTCGAGGGGGCGGATCAGTGGACGGGGCCGGCGGCCCCCAGGAGTTCGACCAGGGCGTCGGCGACCTGCGCCGCACCCCCGGTGCCGACCGCGGTGGTCAATGCGCCCCAGTCGACGCCGGGTTCCGTCTCCAGGCGGCCCAGCACCGCAAGGACGTCCTGCCGCACGGCGGTTGTCGTCTCGCGCCGGCTCTGCTCGGCGGCGCGGGCGATCCCGCCGTAGATCACGTCGAGCGCACGGCCCTCGCCCTCGGAGCGCAGCGCCAGCGCGTCGTCCTCGGCGAAGACGGCCTTGGGCCAGGCGACGCGGACATCGGTGCCCAGCGCCCTGCTGTGGAAGCGGCCGTTGAAGATCTGACTGAGGTTCTGCGGCGGCAGGCAGACCGTCGGTACCCCGAGCCGGCCCGCCTCCAGTAGCGTGGTCAGCCCGGGGGAGGTGAGCAGCACATCGCACGCGCCGAGCCGGTCGAGGAACTCGTCGTGCGCGAGCGCGCCGACCGTCGTCGTGACGGGCGCCGGACACGAGTCCACCAGCTGCCCGGCCAGCCGGGCCGGCAGGTTGCCCGCGACGTGCACCTCGTCGACCCCGTACGCGGCCAGGGCCTCCAGCGCGGCGGGCAGCACGATCCGCGGATAGCCCGACCAGTCGGCGAGTTGCGGTGCCCGCAGCCCGCCCAGGTTCACCAGCGCCCGCCGGGGCGGACGCGCCGACGCGGGCCGCGCGGCGGCTGTCCCGGTCGCGATCACCGCGTCCACCCACCGCAGGCGGCGGACGTCCGCCAGCACCCCGGCGCACTCCGGCGGCAGCTCGACGCACCGCTGGGCGCAGTACACGTCGGCGTCCAGCGGCAGATCGTCGCGGTCACCGTCCGTCCAGAGGAACGGCAGGCTGTCGACGAACACCACCGGCACCCCGCAGGAGCCGAGCGCCTTCGCGAGCCGTCCGTCCAGCACCACCAGCGCCGCCCGCACCCGCTCCGCCCGGACGACCTCGGCGACCGCCGCCGCCAACTCCCCGTCCGGCAGGTCGAACCAGCGCTCCACCGGCTGCCCGGCCAGCACCGGCCGCCCCAGCCCCGACGCCAGCCCGACGAACCTCAACCCCGGGTCGCGGCGCCCGTGCAGCGCCGACAGCACCGCGCTGATCTTCCCGGAGCTGCCCCAACCGAAGTCCACCCCGGCAACGGCTACGGTCCGGACCTCGTCGTCTGCCTTCATCCGCTCCTGCCTCGCCCCGCATCAGCCCCGCGCACACCCGCCCCGATCGGAGCAGTCGGGCACCTTCGTAGCAGCGCGGGGGAGCGGACGGTTGGCGTACCGACGGACACGCATGGCGGACCACCCTCCCAGGTGAACGCCGTGAACGCTGCGTTGACACTCGTCCCGCCGCACGCCCGCCGCGCAGAGGGCCGAGATCCCGGCGGCTTGCGTCAGGACCTTGCCGCTGTCGCCGCCGGTCTCACCGTGGCGTCGACGCCACGCGATCCGCCCCAGCGCCCTCTTCCCACCCGACCCGCCCCGGCGTAGCTTCGTCTCGCCGGATTGTTTTCCATCAAAGGGGGAGAAATGAAGCTCGCATGGGGGCGCCGAGCCGCCTCGCTCGCGACGGTGGCCGCACTGACCGCGGTGGGAATGGGTCTGGCGTCGGGCAGCGCATCCGCGACCGACGCCGTCTACTTGAACACGAGCCACTCGGTGGGCATCTACAACAGCCCCAACACCTGGAACGGCAAGGTCGGCGGAGCCCCGGACTTCTCACCGGGCGGTTACGTCATGGCCGTGTGCTGGACCGTCGGACAGGGCATCGACAACCTGGGCGATACCTGGTACCAGGTCTACGCCGAACTTCCCTCGGGCAGCCACGACTGGCAGTACTGGTCGGGCTACATCTTCGCGGGGTACGCGGACGGCAACGCCCACTCGGTGAATCGCGATCCGTACATCCCCCAGTGCCCATGAGCTGACGAAGCCGTGCGGCGCCCGCGCTGTACACCCGGGTTGACAGCGCGGGCGCGTCGTGGAACTCACGGAGCATCAGGTGCGGTGCCGCTGGTGCCCCGCGCGCCGGTGGTGGGTCGTCGACGGTCCGATGGCGGATGCCCAGGATCGGCCCACGAGGGTGCCCGCCCCGGGCTGGTCCCTTCAGGTGTTCCGGGCGCGCGACCGGGGGATACGGGGTCGCGCCGGGCACGCGCTCGGCTAGCTTTCGTGCCGTGGACCGTGCCCTGTGGTTGTCCCGGCTGTTGCGCCGCCCGCTGGTGGGGCGTGGCGGCGCGGTGGTAGGTCGGCTCTCCGATGTCATCGTCCGGCTGCGCGGGCGGGACTATCCGCTGGTCACGGGGCTGGTGGTGCTGATCGGGAAGCACCAGGTGTTCCTGCCCGTCGAACAGGTCGCCTCCTTCGACGCGGATCGGATCGGACTCGCCAGCGAGGTCGTGGATCTGCGCCCCTTCGAGCGTCGCGAGGGCGAGGTGCTGCTGCGCGCGGACGTCCTGGGGCATCGGGTGGTCGACGTGGCCGACGTCGAACTGGTCCGGGCCCAGGACATCGAACTCCGTGAGCGGCCCGACGGCTGGGTGGTCGATCGGCTGGGCACGCAGTCGCACCGCCCCCGGCTGTTCGGACTGGGCGCGGCGGCGGAACCGCGGTGGCGGGACTGGAGGTCCTTCGAGCCGCTCATCGGCCATTCCCAATCGGCCCGCGTACGGCGCCCGTTCGGCCGACTGGGCCGCCTCAAGCCGGCCGACCTCGCGGACCTCCTGGAGAACGCCGACCGAGGGGAGTCCCACGAGATCCTGGCGACGGTCCATGCGGACCCGGAGCTGGAGGCGGACGTCTTCGAGGAACTGGAGCCCGACTCGCAGACCCGTCTGCTGGCGGAGAAGGACGACGCCGGGATCGCCGCCGTGCTCGCCCGGATGCGTGCGGACGACGCCGCCGACGCGATCAACGACCTGCCGCAGCGCCGCCGCCAACCGGTCCTGGACGCGTTGCCCGCCGGACAGCGCACCAAGGTCCTGACCCTGCTGGGGTTCAACCCGGCCAGCGCCGGCGGGCTGATGGCGCTGGACGTCCTCGCCGCCCCGGTGGACTCCACCGTCGCACAGGCGCTGGATCTCGTGCGCGGTGCACGCGCTCTTCAGCCCGAGGCGCTGACCAGCGTCTATCTGGTCGAGGCCGTCGGGCAGGAGCGGCGGCTGATCGGCACCGCCACGCTGGTCGCGCTGCTGCAGGCGGATCCGGGCGCGGCGGTGCGGCAGGTCATGGTCACCCAGCCGGTCCGGGTGCTGCCGGACACCGATGTCGAGGACGTCGCCCTGCTGATGACCGACTACAACCTGTTGACCGTGCCGGTCGTGGACGAGCAGGAGCGCGTCCTCGGCGTCATCACGGTCGACGACATCCTGGAGACCGTCATCCCTGAGGACTGGCGTCGACGCGAGCCCGCCCCGCACCCGACCCGCCGCGCGGAACACGGCCAGGCGGACGGCCCGCCGTACGACAGAACGGACCAGGGCGCGTGACCGGCGCTCAGGATCCGCCTGAGCAACCGGGGCAGCCCGGGCGGTCGGGGCAACCCGGCCGGCCCGGAAGGCCCGATCGCCCGAAGGACGAGGGCCACCCGGCCAGACCGTCCGCAGGGCGGCCCGCCGCCGGACCTCAGCCCGCGTCGTCTCCCGAACCCGCGGCCGCACCCCGCTCCAAGCCCGTCCCCGCCAAGCCCGTCCCCGCCAAGCCCGTCCCCGCCAAGCCCGCACCCGGACCGGCCCCGGCCAGCCCCCGGCCCGAAGCGAGGCGGGCAGCGAGGCCCGCAGCGAGACCCGGGGCAAGACCCGCAGCGAGACCCGGGGCGAGGCCCGCCCCGGCCCCGAGGCCCGGCGCCGTCCTCGACGAAGCCCACCTCGGCGACATCGAAGGCGCCTTCGGTCGCATCCCCCGCGAGCGCCCGGAGGAACGCCCCGGCCTCAAGACCCGCCTGCTCACCCTGCTGGCGATCATCGGGCCCGGCATCATCGTGATGGTCGGCGACAACGACGCCGGCGGCATCGCCACCTACGCCCAGGCCGGCCAGAACTACGGCTACTCCCTGCTGTGGGTCCTTCTCCTGCTCATCCCGGTCCTGATCGTCAACCAGGAGATGGTCGTCCGCCTCGGCGCGGTCACCGGCGTCGGCCACGCCCGGCTGATCACCGAGCGCTTCGGCCGGTTCTGGGGCTGGTTCAGTGTCGGTGACCTGTTCGTCCTCAACTTCCTGACCATCGTGACGGAGTTCATCGGCATCTCCCTGGCCGCCGACTACCTCGGCGCCTCCAGGTACCTGGTCGTGCCGCTCGCCGCCCTGCTGCTGATCGCCGTCACCACCAGCGGCTCCTTCCGTCGCTGGGAACGCGCCATGTTCGCGCTCATCGCGGTGAGCCTCCTGCTGGTCCCGCTCACCTTGCTGGCGGAGCCCCAATGGGGCCGTGCCGCACACGACTTCGTGGTTCCCGGCATCCAGGGCGGCATCAGCGGCGACGCCGTTCTGCTGATCATCGCGCTCGTCGGCACCACGGTGGCCCCCTGGCAGTTGTTCTTCCAGCAGTCCAACGTCATCGACAAGCGGATCACCCCGCGCTTCATCGGCTACGAGCGCGCCGACACCGTGATCGGCTCGCTCGTGGTCGTCGTCGGCGCGGCGGCCCTGGTGATGATCGCCGACTACGCCGCCCGCGGCACTCCCTTCGCGGGCGCCTTCACGGACGCCGCCGGCGTCGCCCACGCCCTCGCCCAGCACAGCCGCGCCCTGGCCGTGATGTTCGCCGTCATCCTGATGGACGCCAGCATCATCGGCGCCGCGGCCGTCACACTCGCGACCAGCTACGCCTTCGGGGACGTGTTCAACCTGCGCCACTCCCTCCACCGGGGCTTCGGCGAAGCCAAGCAGTTCTACGCCTCCTACAGCCTGATGGTGCTGCTCGCCGCCGCCATCGTCCTGATCCCCGGCGCACCGCTCGGCGTGATCACCGAGGCCGTCCAGGCCCTCGCCGGCCTGCTCCTCCCCTCCGCCAGCGTCTTCCTGCTGCTGCTCTGCAACGATCCCGAGGTCCTCGGCCCCTGGGTCAACCCCCGCTGGCTCAACCTCGTCGCCACCCTCATCATCTCCGTCCTGCTGATGCTGTCCGGCACCCTGATGGTGACCACCCTGTTCCCCGCCGTCGACGTCGAAGCGCTCGCCGGCGGGCTCGCCATCGCCCTCGTCGTGGGACTGGCCGTGTCCGCCGTCGGCCTGCGCATCGCCCGCAGCCGCGCGGGCGCCCCGGGAAAGCCGCCACCCGCGATTCCCGCCGTGGACAAGCTGGCCTGGCGCATGCCGCCGTTGGCCCTGCTCAAGCCCGTCCGATGGTCACCGGGGGTGCGCCTCGGCATGCTGGCGCTGCGCGGGTACCTGGTGCTCAGCGCCGTCCTGCTCCTGGTCAAGGCCATCCGCCTCGGCGGCGGCTGACCGAGGACCGAAGGACCGGCGGACCGGCGGTAGTGCCACGGTCGCGCCCGCGTGCGACAGGGGATCATCCCCGACCCGGCGGGTCCTGCGCGTGGACGGCGCCGGCTTCGCGCCGTCGGGCGGCGTCGACCAGGAGGTGGGCCGTCCCGACGGGCAGGTCCACGTGGTGGGCGATCCAGGCCGCGTCGCGCCCGTGGGTGGCGAGGATCCACGCGGTGGAGAGCGTATCGGGGCTCGGCGCGTCCGGACCGTGCAGCAACGGGCGAACGGCCTCCGTCGGGAACCCCTCCAGGGTGTCGGGGCTGAACCAGTCCCCCTCCGAAGGGCTCGGGGAGGGCCGGTCCGTACCGGGGCGAGCGGCCCGATGGCCGCGCAACAGGACCGCCACCAGGACGAAGGCCGCGACCGCCGCACCGGCGAACACACCGCCGGTCACCAACCGGTCCCGCAGCGGGAGCGCGCTCAGCACGATCACTTCCAGCAGCAGGAAGGTGAGAACGCCGAGCAGCGCCGCCCCCTCACCCGTGCGCGGGTGGAACCAGGTCCGCATCATCGGAGAGCCTCCTCTCCCACCACCATCATGGCCCTCTCCCACCACCATCATGGCTCTGGTCCGGGCCGCCGCCACAGGCCGGTGGCGGTGCCGGCGTCGCACTGGTCACGACGGCCGGCCGCCACCCGGACATGCCGGTCGGCCCCGCTCGGGCCGACCGGTCAGGCGTCGGCGGCCCGGTCCAGGAGCCGGGCGACGGCGGGGTCGTCCAACTGGTAGCGGACGGTTCGCCCGTGCCGGGCCGCTGAGACGGTCCCGGTCGCCCGGAGCAGGCGCAGGGCCTGGGAGACCGTGGTGTCGCGGATGCCGGTCGCCAGGGCGAGGTCCGTGACGCAGATCGGCCCGGCGCGGCGGATGGCCAGCAGCAGGGCGAGCCGCCCGGGATCGGCGAGCAGCGCGTACCGGGCCGCCATGGCCTGCACCGCCCCCCGGTCGGCGACGGCTCCGCGGGCGGTCCGTACGGCCGGTTCGTCGATGGGGCGCCGCCCGGCCGGCGGCTGGGTGTTGGTGCCCAATGCGCTGTCCTCGTTCTCCTCGGGTGTCGACCCGTGCCGAAAGGCCGGCAGGGGCGACGGGTGTCGCCCCTGCCGGCCTTTCGGCACGGTGACGTGGGTGTCCTCCGGTGCTCAGTGCACCGACGCGGCCGCCTCCGGTGCGGTGCCCCGGCCGGTCGCCGCCGCGGCGGGCTCCGGCTTCGGGGCGAGGAGGCGTTCGGTGGGACCTGGTGCAGGGCGGGTCGGTCCGGGGCTCGTGACCGTCGGCTCGTGACGGCCGTCTCGTGATCGCCGCTCAGGTGGTGCGGGACGCCCGGCGGCGTCGGACGAAGCGCTCGGCCAGCAGCATCGTGGCGACCGCAGCGGCCGTGAACAGCGCGGTGTCGAGCACCGTTCCCGTGGTGGTCGGCCATGCGGGGGCGCCACCGTCCGGCAGTCTCGTCTCGGTGAACAGCCCGCCGATGCCGGTCGACAGCCCGCGCACGACGTACACAGACACCAGCGCGACGAGCCCGGCGGGAATGGGCAGCACGATCCCCGCGAGGTAGAAGCGGCCGCTCCGGGTCAGCCCGCCCGACCCGGCCATCACCCCGATCAGGGCCACGTAGCAGCCTGCCGCCCACCTGGAAGCACGCATCGGAACCCATCCCCCTTGCTCTGCGTACCGGGGCGGAAAGCGCCCCGTGCCGTCCTGCTCCTCCCTCGTCCAGGCCCTGGTCACCCTCGGCAGGGCTTGGAGTGGAGCGGCAACTCCCCGTCGGCGGGAGGGACTTCCTCCGGGGTGACCATCCGTGATCAGGGAACGTGCGGTCCGGGCGCAGGGAGCCTTCTCCGGCTACCTGTTCGGCTTCCTGCTGAACCTCTCGTTCTGGCCGTTCTCGACCGACCCGAACAGCTCGATCGCCTACCTGCCCGGGCTGCCCTTCACCGAGCAGTGGCACCGCTACCTGCTCTTCGACCTGGCCACCTCGCTCGGCTGGGACACCGGCCGCGCCGCCACCGCCTTCGTCGCCGTCCTCGTCGTCGGCCCGGCGGTCCGCACCGTGTTCCGCCGCGCGGCCCGACGCGCCAACTTCGAGCCGACCGTGCGCTTCGAGCTCCCGAGCGGGCCCGCTGCCCCGGCCGGGGCGGGAACCGCGCCCTCCTGATCGCGCCCTCCTGATCGCGCCCTCCTGATGTCGAAAGGCTTAGGCCTCGGCATCACCGTGCACGTCCGCAGGCCGCCGCGGTGGTGCGGAAGCGTGCCCGGTAGGTGGTGGGGGCGATGCCCAGGGTGTGCTGGAAGATGCGGCGCATGGTTTCCGCCGAGCCGAAGCCGCACTGCCCGGCCACCGTCTCGACGGGGTCGTCGCCCGTTTCGAGGAGCACCTGGGCGCTCTCCAGCCGGACGGATTCGAGGTACTGGCCGGGCGTCAGCCCCGTCTCGCTGCGGAAGAGCCGGCCCAGGTGGCGGGCGCTGATACCGACGTCACGGGCCAGGGACTCCATGCTGTGCGGCGCGGCCGGGTCTGCCACGACGGCGTCCATCACCTGCCGCAGTACCGCGTGCTTGGCCGTCCGGGGGGTCAGACGGGCGCTGAACTGGGACTGTCCGCCGGGGCGGGCCAGGAAGACGACCAGTTCGCGGGCGACCTCCCGCGCCAGGTCGGCGCCGTGGTCGTCCTCGACCAGGGACAGGGCCAGATCGATGCCCGCGGTGACGCCGGCGGAGGTGACGACGGGTCCGTCCTTGACGAACACCGGGTCCGCCTCGACCCGCACCCGGGGGTAGGCGGCCGCGAGCCGCCCGGCGAGGCGCCAGTGCGTGGTGGCCCGCCGCCCGTCGAGCACTCCGGCCTGGGCCAGCACGAAGGCTCCGGCACACACGGAGGTGATGCGGCGCGAGCGCTGGACGAGCCCGGTGACCAGGGCCGTCAGCTCCGGGTCGGCGACGGCCCGCTGCCAGTCCCGCCGGCCGGGCACGACCATGGTGTCCAGCCGCGCCGGCAGACTGTCCAGTGCGCCGTCCACGCCGATCCGCACGCCCGAGGAGGTGCGCACCTGCGCGCCGGTCGGGGAGACGGTCCGGACCTGGTAGCGGGCGCCGAAGAGGTTGGCCGTGGTGAAGACCTCGGCCGGGCCGGTGACGTCCAGCAACTGCACGCCGTCGAAGGCCGCCACCGCGACCACGTGGTCCGCTCGCCGCCGTGGGGTCACTCGGCCCACGGGGAGTCCAGGATGGTGCGGACGAAGTCCCCGCGCTCGAAGCCGGGCACGTAGTGGGCGAGCACATCGGCCTTGACGTTGCCGAACGTGGTCTCCGGCCTGGGCCGGACCCCCTCGGTGAACGCCTGGAGGATGCGCTGTTTGAAGTCGGGGCGCGGGTGCAGGGCGACGATCGCGGCGCGGTCGCCCTCGGTGATGTCGTGGTAGCCGATGCCCAGGACGTCGTACTCCACGCCCGCCGTCACCAGCGCCACCTCGGGCTCCATGAACTCGGGGATGCCCGGGGTGGTGTGCAGGGCGATGGCCGTCCACACCCGGCGGATGCTGTCCTCCGGCACCTGGCGCGCCCGCAGGAAGCGGCGGGCCTCATCGGCGCTGTCCACCTCGAAGCGCCGTCCGCTGCGCCGGAAGGGCTCGCCCAGTCCCAGGTCGTGGAACATGGCCGCGATGTAGAGCAGCTCGGCGTCGAAGCCCAGATCCCGGTTGCGCCCCTGGAGGGCGCCGAAGAAGTACACCCGCCGCGAGTGGTCGTAGATCAGGTCGCTCACGGTGTCCCGGACGAGCTCGGTCGCCTCCCGCGACAGCTTCGAGTCCGGCACCCGCACCCCGGCTGCGGAGGAGTCGCTCGTCATGGTCATCACCTGGTCCTTCCGTCCGCCGGCCCTTCCGGCGACGACCCCAGTCTCCGACCCGCCGGATGCCCGCGCCATGGCCATGCGGCCGGGTAGCCCACAGATACGGACCTCCCGAATCCTGGCCGGCCGGCGACGCGACCGCCCCGGTACCCACCGGCACCGGGGCGCACGGCGGAGGTGTCGTCCACCGACGGTCACAGCTCCGTGGGGTGGCCGCTGCGCGGGGATTTGGCGTTGGCGAGCTGGCGGCGGGGGGCTCTCGGGGGCCTCGACGGCGAGTCGCGCGCGGGGGAGCGCGGCGGGGAGTAGGCCAAGGTGGTGGTGGAGGGCTCCGATTCGGTGGTCCGGCCGCGCAGGGCCTGGGTTTCGACCGCTTCGGCGAGCCGCCGCAGGGCGATGCGTACCTGTGCGCTCTGTTCGTCGCCGAGTGCCCCGAGGACCTGTTGCTCGATCGCCAGGCGCTTGGGCATGACGTCGTCGACGGCGGCCGCGCCCGCGTCGGTGATGGAGACCAGGACGGCGCGCCGGTCCGCGGGGTTGACCGTCCGGACCACGAGGTCGCGCCGTTCCAGCTTCGCGAGCGCCTTGCTCAGTGCGGCCGGCGAGCGGCCCATCGAGGCGGCGAGGCGGCGTGCGATCGTCGGCTCGGCCGAGTGGCGGAGGTGGTACAGCACGTCGAACTCGGACGAGCTGACCGCCGCCGCTTCGAACACCGGTTCAAGGAGGAACTCCAGCATCGCGTGTGCGTGCTTGAGGCCGCCGAGGATCTCCATCGACGACAAGTCGAGGTCAGGACGGCTCTGTACCCACAGTTGCCATACCGCCGGCGCTTGATCCATTCGTGCACTTGCTCCAACTTGTTAACCGGTAACCTATCAGTTACCGTATGACACGTGCCCGGCTCCGAGCTGGGCGATCAGGGCAGGCTCTTCGGAGGCTTGTCCGCTTCTGGCTTTTGACGTACTTGATCTGCTCACGTCAAGTGAACGTGGACCGCGACATCCCGCCCGATGGCTTCTCGTCTGTGACCGGAGCTGAGGAAAAGTGTCATCATGGTCATCGCACACGCCCCCGTCGCCCCGTCGCCTGGAACTGTTCCGGGACTGGGGCATCTCCGGCAGATAATAGTGGACCGGAAACGCTTTGTGTCTACCTGCGCGCAGGTGGCTTTCCTGAAGAGACGAAGCAGCGCTCGACTTTGACTTCGTCGAAGTACTCGAACACCTCGAACGCGTCGAACGCCTCGAACGCCGGGAAACCGGCCTCGTCGGATTCGCCGTTCGTCGCGCCGGCCCCGAAGTCGTTGCGGGGGCAGGGTCGGCGGTAAGCCCGGTGCACGGCACCGTTGGTGACGGATCGTCGGCGCGTGGCGGCTGCGGGGGAGAACCGGCCGACGCGCCGCGGATCGTGGTCCGCTCGCGCCGGGGCGCTGCGCCCCGTGCTGCCGGGCTGGTCGAGGCGACCGTCACCGGCCGTCACCGGACTCCGTATCGATAGCGGGCACCCGTGCCCCGGCGCGCCGGACCGTGGCGCGCTGGACCGTGGCGCGCCGATTCACCAGCGGTTCGTCACCGAATGCCGGGCGCATTCCCGTGGCGCGCCACGGCCGACCGCGAAAACCGAATGGTCAGACTCCGGGAAAAGGTTTCCGTGCACCATGACCGATCGCTTGGGATTCAGCCTCACACAATTACGGTACTTCGTCGTGTCCGCCGAGATCGGCAACATATCGGAGGCGGCGGAGCAGTTATGCGCGTCGCAGTCGACGGTCTCGTCGGCGATCATGCGGTTGGAACGTCAGCTCGGTGTTCAGCTGCTTCTCCGTCACCATGCCCGCGGGGTCTCCCTGACACCGAGCGGTCGTCACCTCCTGCGGGAGGCGCGGGCGTTGTTGGGGCAGGCCAGGAGTCTCAAGGCCCAGGGCGATGCCCTGGCGGGCGAGACCGCCGGCCAGCTCGACGTCGGGTTCTTCTTCCCGATCGCCCCGTTCCTGCTGCCGCAGGTCTGTCGGATGGCCGAAGAGCGGTACGGGGCACTGCAGTTGAACGTCCACGAGGCGTCCGCCGACCGGCTGCTGGAGCTTCTGCGGGACGGCCGGTGCGAACTGGCCGTCACCTATGACTTCCTGTCGGGCGACGCCAGGTTCCATCCGCTGGCCGACCTGACGGTTCACGCGCTGGTGGCGGACGACGACCCGATGGGGATGGCCGGCTCGCTCGGTCTGGGCGAGTTGGCCACCCGGCCGCTCGTCACCTTGAACACCCCGAGCGTGCTCCGCCACGTCGAGCGGATGTTCGCCCGTGCGGGCGTCCGCATGCCACGGGTGGTGGCGACGACGAGCCTTGAGACGATGCGCGGCCTGGTGGCCGCCGGTTCCGGGTTCGCGCTGATGTATCAACGCGCTTCGCACGCGCGGACGTTGGACGGCGGAAGAGTCCGTGCGGTCGACCTCGCCGACGACCTCCCTCCCTCGTCCCTGGGGGTGGCCATGATGCCCGACCTGGCCATGACCAGCCGCGGCAGGGCCTTCGTGGACGTGCTCGCGTCGGCGGTTTCGGCCGGGGCGCGGCGGGCGCAGGTCATTGCAGGTCAGCAGGTAGGCGCACGGTGAACAGCAGGTAGGCGCACGTGGGAGGAGTGTCGTGCTGGCGGTCATCTTTGCTGGTCAGGGAAGTCAGGAAAAGGGGATGGGGGAGGAGGTTTTCGGCCGTTATCCGGGCCTTGTGCAATTCGCCTCGGACGTGCTGGGATACGACCTGGTCTCCCTGTGTACGGAAGACCCGGACGGATTGCTGGCCCGTACCGAGTACACCCAGCCGGCGCTCTACGTCGTCAATGCACTGCGGTATTTCGAGCGGGTGCACGGCGAGGACCGTAGGGCGGACTTCCTGCTGGGGCACAGCCTGGGCGAGTACAACGCCCTGCTCGCGGCGGGCGTGTTCGACTTCGAGACGGGCCTGCGGCTGGTCGCCAAGCGCGGTGAACTGATGGCGGCGGCCTCCGCGGGCGGCATGACCGCGGTGATGAACACCCCGGCGGACCAGCTGCTGAAGCTCATGGCGGAGGACGGCGTCGACGGCGTCGACATTGCCGGCCTCAACACCGGCTCACAGATCGTCATCGCGGGCACCCCGCCCGTCCTGGCCGCGGCGCACGAGTGCCTGAAACGCCGGGAGATCCGCTTCGTACAACTCAAGGTGAGTGCGCCGTTCCACTCCCGGTACATGGAGCCGGCCCGGGTGCGGTTCGCCGAATTCCTGACGGGATTCAGTTTCGCCGAACCCGCCATCCCCGTGGTTTCCAACGTCACGGGCCGGCCCTACGAACCGGGGCAGGCGGTACGCATGCTCACCGAACAACTGGTGTCCCCGGTGCGCTGGACCGACAGCGTCCGGATGCTGGTCGACGGCGACGACGGGATGGAATTCGCCGAAATCGGGGGCCTTTCCCTCACCAACATGGTGTTCAAGATCAGGGCTGGAGTGTGACCGATGGCAACGACGACGGAAACGATCAGGAAGTACCTGGAGGACCGGTTCCTCTTCGAGTTCGACGACGTGATCACCCCGGACACCGATCTCTTCAAGGCCGGTGTCATCGACTCGTTCGGCTACGTCAGGATGATGAAGTTCCTGGAGACCGAGTTCTCCGTCGAGATCAGTCCGGAGGACATCCTCCTGAACGTCTTCGTCTCGCTCACCGCGATCGACGAATTCGTCACCAAGAAGATCTCCGCGAGCTAGAAGGACGGATCATGTGCGGGCTGGCTGGTTTCCTCTCGACCTCGCTGCACCCCGGTGCCACCGCCGAGGTCATCACCTCGATGCTGTCCAACATCCGCCACCGCGGGCCGGACGAGGCCGGCTACTACCTGGACGACGGCCTGGCCATGGGGGCGGTGCGGCTGGCCATCGTGGACCTTGCCGGTGGCTCGCAACCCATGTCGGACCCGTCACGGCGGTACTGGATCTGCTTCAACGGTGAGATCTACAACCACATCGAGCTCCGGGCGGAACTGGAGCGCCTCGGCCGGCCGTTCCGCACCGACCACTCCGACACCGAGGTGGTGCTCCAGGCGTGGATCCAGTGGGGCTCGGCCTGTTTCACCCGGCTGAACGGCGCCTTCGCCGTCGCCATCAGGGACGCGGCGACCGGTGACCTGGTCCTGGCCCGGGACCGTTACGGCAAGCGCCCGTTGTTCTACACCGACAACGACGGTGACCTGCTGTTCGCCTCCGAGATGAAGGCGTTCCGCGCCTTCCCCGGCTTCCGCTTCGAGCTCGACCCGAGGGAGCTGGCCACCACCTACGCCGCGTGGACGCCGCTGCCCGACCGCACCCCCTACCGGGGTGTGCGCCAGCTGCCGATGGGCTCCGTGCTGACCATCAGCGCGGGCCGCCGCTCGCTGCGCCCGTACGAGGAACTCGACTTCGACGTGCCGGGCTTCGACGGCACCGAGGCCGAGGCGATCGAGCTCGTCCGGCAGACCCTGCGCACCAGCGTGGAGCTGCGCCTGCGGTCCGACGTCGAGGTCGGCGTCTACCTCAGCGGCGGCCTGGACTCCTCGGTGGTGACGCGACTGGCCACCCAGCTCTCGCCGCACCAGGTCTGCACCTTCTCCGTGGCCTTCCAGGACAAGGAGTTCGACGAGTCCGACAGTCAGAGCCTGGTCGCCGAGCACCTGGGGACGGTGCACTCCACCGTCCCGATCACCAGCACGGACATCACCGACGCATTCCCGGCCGCCGTGTACCACGCCGAGGTCCCGACCTTCCGCACCTCGTTCGTGCCGATGTTCCTGCTGTCCCGGCACGTCCGCGACGCCGGGATCAAGACGATCCTCAGCGGCGAGGGCGCCGACGAGGCGTTCCTCGGCTACTCGCTGTTCCGCGAGACCCTGCTGCGCGAGCGCTGGAACGAGCTGCCCGAGGCCGAGCGCCGCACCAGGCTGGCCGGGCTGCACCCGGAGCTGGCGCACTTCGGCTCCGCCCACCAGGCCCATCTGCTCGGCCTGTACCAGCAGTTCTCGGTGGAACGGCTGCCGGGCCTGTTCTCGCACGAGATGCGCTACCAGAACGGCCGGTTCGCGGCGCGCCTGCTCGCCGACCGGTTCGACCCGTTCGCCGACCTGCTCGACCTCGTCGCCGGGACCCCGGGCTACGCGGAGATGTCCGCGGTGCACAAGGCCCAGTGGCTGGAGTACAAGACGCTGCTGCCCGGATTCCTGTTGTCCACCCAGGGAGAGCGCGCCGCGCTCGCGCACAGCGTGGAGAACCGCTGCCCGTTCCTCGACCCGGCGGTGGTGCGCGCGGCCGCGTCGGTGAACCTGCGCTACGACGACGGCCAGGTCGAGAAGGCCCTCCTGAAGAAGGCGTTCCGCGCCGAGCTCCCGGAGTGGACCACCAGCCGCCCGAAACAGCCCTACCGCGCGCCGGGCAGCGCCGCGTTCAAGGACAGCCGCCCGGACTACCTGGAACTGCTGCTGTCCGACCATGAGTTGGCGCGGATCGGCTGCGTGGACCGGAGGTTCGCCCGCCGCCTGGTCGACAAGATCATGTCCTCGCCGGTGGAGGAGATCAGCACCAAGGAGGACCAGGCCTTCCTCTACCTGCTGACGACCGCCGTGCTCCACCAGCAGTTCGTGCTGGACGGCGGGAGCCGGCCGGGCGGGTCGGCGCCCGCCGCGCTGAACCTGCGGGTGACCGTGGACAACCGCCGTGCCATGCAGCGAGTGGGGGAGAGCCGATGAGTGCCGACGACATCGCGATCATCGGTCTGGCCCTGCGGTTCCCGGGTTCCGACACGCTGGTCGAGCTGTTCGACCACCTCGCGGCGGGGCGCTCGCTGATCACCGAGGTGCCCGCGCAGCGGTGGTCCAAGGAACGCTACTTCGGCGATCCGCGCAGCGGCGAGGAGAAGACGTACAGCGTCTGGGCCGGCTTCGTCGAGGGCGCCGACCGCTTCGACGCGGCCTTCTTCAACATCTCCCCGCGCGAGGCCGAGACCATGGACCCGCAGCAGCGGTTCGCGCTGGAACTGGCCTGGCAGGCCATCGAGGACGCGGGCTACCGGGCGGGCGAACTCGCGGGCAGCCGCACGGGCGTGTTCATGGGCCTGTGCCACGGCGACTACGCCGAGCTGATCGAACGCGACGACGTGCCGACCGACGCCTACTTCCCGACCGGCACGGCGTACTCGATCGTCGCCAACCGCCTGTCCTACTTCTTCGACTTCCACGGCCCCAGCATCGCCAACGACACCGCCTGCTCCAGCTCCCTGGTCTCGCTCTACGAGGCCGTCGCCGCGCTGCACAACGGCGACTGCGACCTGGCGCTGGCCGGCGGCGTGAACCTGTGCTGGTCGCCGAAGCTGTTCGTGGCGTTCAGCAAGGCGAGCATGCTCTCGCCCACCGGCCGGTCGCACGCCTTCGACCAGGCCGCGGACGGGTTCGTCCGGGGCGAGGGCGGCGCGGTCCTGCTGCTCAAGCCGCTGGCCAGGGCGCTGGCGGACCACGACCCGGTGTACGCGGTGATCAAGGGCGTCGGCACCAACCACGGCGGCCGGACCAACTCGCTGACCGTCACCAACCCGGCCGCGCAGGCCGCGCTGATCGAGGACGTCTACACCCGGGCCGGCGTCGCCCCCGAGACCGTGAGCTACATCGAGGCCCACGGGCCGGGCACGCCGGTCGGTGACCCGATCGAGATCGTCGGACTCAAGCGCGCCTTCCAGAGCCTGCACGACGCCAACGGGACCACGCCGAGCCCCGGCAGCACCGGCATCGGCTCGGTCAAGACCAACATCGGCCACCTGGAGTCGGCCGCGGGCGTGGCGGGCGTGGTGAAGGTGATCGGCGCGATGGCCGCCGGGATCCTGCCGGCGACGGTCAACTTCCAGACCCGCAACCAGCTGATCGACCTGGACGGCAGCCCCTTCTACATCGTCGGCGACACCCGGCCGTGGCCGGGCGGCGACGGTGCGCCGCGCCGGGCGGGCGTCAGCTCGTTCGGGTTCGGCGGGACCAACGCCCACGTGCTGCTGGAGGAACACGTCCGCCCGACGGCGGCGCACGGGAGCGGGACGCCCGAGGACGGTGCGGCGGCGGCCGAGGCGCCGGGGCCGTACGTCGTGCCGCTGTCGGCGAAGAACCCGGAGCGGCTGCGGGTGCTGGCCGCCCGGCTGCGGGAGCACCTGCTGGCCCCCGAGACCGGGCTGAGCCCGCGCCAGTCGCTGGCCGACATCGCCCACACGCTCCGGGTCGGCCGCGAGCCGATGCGGGCCAGGGCCGCGTTCGTCGTCGCGGACCGGGAGCAGCTCGTCGCCGCGCTGGAGTCCGCCGTGGACGGCGAGGTGCGCAACCCCGCCGGGGCCGGGGCCGAGGTGGTCGCGGCGGCACAGGCGTGGGCACGCGGGGGGAGCGCCGACTGGCCCCCGCTGCCCGGGGCGCAGCGCGTACGGCTGCCGACCTACCCGTTCGCCAGGGACCGGCACTGGTACGTCACGCCGCCGGCCGAGACCCCGGGCGCCGCGACGCTGCACCCGCTCGTCCACCGCAACACCTCCGACCTGGCGCAGCAGCGCTACACCTCCACCTTCACCGGAGCCGAGCCCTTCCTGGCCTCGCACCAGGTCCGCGGCCACCGGGTGCTGCCCGCGGTGGCGTACCTGGAGATGGCGCGGGCCGCGGTGGAGTTCGCGGCGGCGCGGGAGGGAGTGATCCGGCTGAGCGACGTCGCGTGGATGCGGCCGGTCGTCGTCGACGAACCGGTCGACGTCGAGCTCGCACTGACGCCGCGTGCAGACGCGATCGCCTTCGAGTTCCGCCGGGGCGAGACGACCCACAGCGCGGGCTCCGCCGAGATCGTCACGGCGCCGGAGCCGGCACCACTGGACCTGGACGCCCTGCGCGCGTCCTGCCCCACCACGCGCGACCCCGCCGAGGTCTACGCCGAGTTCGGTGCCCAGGGCCTGGAGTACGGGCCGGACATGCGCGCGCTGCGGGGGCTGCGGGTCGGGCGGGACGAGGCTCTCGCCCGCATCCCGGCGACCGGGGCCGAGGGGTACGTGCTGCCGCCGAGCGTCCTGGACGCCGCCTTCCAGACCTCCGTGGTCCTGATGGGCGAGGCCGCCGGCCCGACCCTGGCCTTCGCCCTCGACGAGCTGCGGGTGTACCGGCCCTGCCCGTCCGAAACCTGGGCGTGGGTGCGGCGGAGCGCGGACTCCGGGGCGCTCGCCAGGTTCGACATCGACCTGTGCGACCGCGACGGCGTGATCAGCGCCAGCCTGCGGGGGCTCGCCCAGCGCACCGCCGACGCGGGCGCGCGGGTCGTCACGGCGACCACGCGGTGGACCGACCGGCCGCTGAACGCGGGCGGCTCCTCCCGCACCGCGCACACCGTGACCCTGCCGGAGATCACCCCGGCGAGCCCGGCCGACGGCGTCGACGCCGTGACGGATCAGGTGTTCGCCGAGGCCCAGCGGCTGCTCGCGTCCGCTCCCAAGACCGAGCACCGCTTCGTGGTGCTGGTCGGCGGCCGGGTCCCGGCGCACTTCCACGCGCCGCTGGGGGGCCTGTTCCGCACGGTCGCCCTGGAGAACCCGCTGGTCTCGGGCCGGGTGGTCCGGGTCGCCGGCCTGGAGTCGGCCTCCCCGGCACAGATCGAGCGGATCGTGCGGGAGGAGTGCGCCGACGACTCCGCCGACACCGAGGTCCGCTACGCCGCCGACGGCACCCGGCAGGTGCTGGAGCCCGCCGGGACGCGGCTCGACGCCGGTCCGGAGGTGCCGGACCTGCGCCCCTGCGGCGTGTACTGGGTGACCGGCGGCCTGGGCGGCATCGGCCGGCACATCGCCCGCTACCTCGGCCGCGCCGAGGCGACGGTCGTCCTGAGCGGACGGTCCACCGCCGGCTCGGTCGAGTCCCTGCGGGCCGAGGGGGTCGACGCGCACTACCTGCCGGTCGACGTCACCGACGCCCGGGCCGTCTGCGCCGCGGTCGACACGATCGTGCGGGAGCACGGTTCGCTGCACGGCGTGGTGCACGCGGCCGGTCTGCTGCGGGACCAGTACCTGCTGCGCAAGGACCTGGCCGACGTCCGCCTGGTGACCGCGCCGAAGGTGCGCGGCACGCTCAACCTCGACGCCGCCACCCGGCACCTCGACTTGGACTTCTTCGCGCTGTTCTCCTCGGTCGCCGGCGTCTACGGCAACCCGGGGCAGGCCGACTACGCGGCGGCCAACGCGTTCCTGGACGCGTTCGCCCGGCACCGGCAGGCGCTGGTCGACGTGGGGGAGCGCAGCGGCAGGACCGTCGCCGTCAGCTGGCCGCTGTGGGCCGAGGGCGGCATGACGCTGGACGAGGTCACCCGCGAGTCGCTGCGCCGTGAGCGCGGCTGGGAGGCCCTGCCCACCGAGGACGGGCTGCGCGCCTTCGGCCGCTCCCTGCTCGCCGACGCCCCCGCGCACGTCGTCGTCGGGTACGGGGCCAGGGCGAGCCTCGCGGTGCCACGCCGGGCGGCTCCGGCGCCGGTGGCCCCGGCGCCCGTGGCGTCGGCCTCGGTCGTGCCGTCCGGCGGCGTCGTCGAGGGCGATCTGCTGGAGCGCACCGAGGGCCTGCTCAGGGAGGTCGTCGCCGGGGTCCTCCGGCACGCCCCGGAGCACATCGAGTCGACCACCAACCTGATCGAGTACGGGATCGACTCGCTGAGCATCCTGGGGGTGACCGCCGAGCTGGAGAAGCTGTTCGGACCGCTGTCCAAGACGATCTTCTTCGAGTACCTGAACATCGCGGACGTGGCGGCGCACTTCGTGGAGTCGCGGCGGGGGCAATTGGAGGCCGTACTGGGGGCCGTGCCGGGGGCGACGGCGGAGGCCGGGGCGTCCGACGCACAGCCGGAAGCGCCGGCGGCACCGCCGTCGGAGACGCCCGTCGTACCGCCGGAGGCCCCGGCCGTGTCCGCCACCGCCACCACCACCGCCGAGGTCCGCGAACCCGCGCGCGAGGACCGGCACGACATCGCGATCATCGGGGTGTCCGGGCGCTACCCCGGCGCCGACACGATGGACGAGCTGTGGGAGCTGCTGGAGAACGGCCGGCACACGTTCGAGGAGGTCCCCGCCGAACGCTGGGGCCACGAGGCCATCTACGACAGCGACCGGGCCGTCCGGGGCAAGAGCGTGATCAGGACCGGCACCTTCCTCCGCGACATCGACGCGTTCGATCCCCGCTACTTCCGCATCTCCAAGCGCGAGGCCGAGCAGATGTCCCCGGAGGTGCGGCTGTTCCTCCAGGCCGGCGTACAGGCGCTGGAGGACGCCGGCTACTCGCGGCAGACCATCCAGCGCCGCTACCAGGGCGACGTCGGTGTGCTCGTGGGCACCATGAGCAACCACTACAACCTGTACGGCTTCCAGAACAGCCTCACCCGCGGCGCCCCGCAGAGCGGCAGCTACACCGGGACGCTCCCCAACATGCTGTCCTACTTCTACGGCCTGACCGGGCCGTCGATCTTCGTGGACACGATGTGCTCCGCCTCGTCGACGTGCGTGCACCAGGCCGTGCAGATGCTGCGGGCCGGCGAGTGCCGGATGGTGGTCGCGGGCGGCGTCAACCTGATGCTGCACCCGTACAACCTGATCACCTCGTCGGAGGAGCACTTCACCACCGGCACCTCCGACGTGATCCGCAGCTTCGGCCACGGCGTGGACGGCACCATCCTCGGCGAGGGCGTCGGCGCGGTCGTGCTCAAGCCGCTGGTCGACGCCGAGCGCGACGGCGACCAGGTGTACGCCGTGATCAGGGGCACCGCCCTGTCCAACGCCGGCACCCGCAACGGCTTCACCGTGCCGAACCCGGGCATGCAGGCGCACGCGATCGAGAAGGCGATCGAGGACGCCGGGGTCGACCCGAGGACGATCAGCTACGTCGAGGGGCACGGCTCGGGCACCGCGCTGGGCGACCCGATCGAGGTCCGCGCGCTCACCTCGGCGTACCGGAAGTACACGGCGGACAGCCAGTTCTGCGCGCTCGGGTCCGTCAAGGCGAACATGGGGCACCTGCTCGCGGCGGCCGGCATGATCGGCCTGGCGAAGGTGCTGCTCCAGTTCCGGCACGGCAAGCTGGTGCCCTCCCTGCACAGCACGGAACTCAACCCGGACATCGACTTCACCGACACGCCGTTCCAGGTGCAGCAGACGCTCGCCGACTGGCGGCCTGCGGTCACCGTCGTCGACGGCCGGCAGGTCACCCATCCCCGGCGGGCCGGCATCACGTCGATCGGTGCCGGCGGCATGAACTCGCACATCGTCCTGGAGGAGTATCCCGAACGTCCGGTGCGCCAGGAGCCGTTCGGCGAGCAGCTGTTCGTGTTCTCCGCGATGAACGAGGCCGCGCTCGGGCGCTACCTGGCCACCTTCCGCGACCACCTCGCCGGGGCGCGGGAGGCCGATCTGCCCGACATCGCGTTCACCCTGCGGGTGGGCAAGAACGAACTGCCCCACCGGTGGGCGTTCGTGGCGGGGGACCTGCGGTCCGCGCTGGCGGCCGTCGACGGCTACCTGGCCGGGCGGCGGGAGCTGCCCGCGCACGAGCTCGGCACGACCTGGGTCGCCGGCAGGACCGTCGACTGGGACCGGCTGCCGACGGCCCGTCGGGTGTCACTGCCCGCGTACCCGTTCGAGAAGGTGCGGTGCTGGGTCGAGCAGACCGACGGCGCGCCGTCCGTGCTGGCCCCCCTGGCACTGCGCGAGCGGCTGCACCCGTTCCTGGGGCGCAACGAGTCCGACGTGCGCGGCCTGCGCTACGGCCTCGACGTCCACCTCGCCGACCTGCTGGACTACGGCTACCGCCTGGCCAAGGCGCCGACGATCGTGCCCACCTTCGCGGTGGACCTCGCGCTGGCCACCGCGAAGGTCAGCGGGTTCGCCGGGGAGGCGTCGGTCCACGACCTCCGGGTGCTGCGGCCGATCGACTGGTCGGCGACCAGGCGGCTCGTCACGGAGTTCGCCGACGGCCACGGCATCGTCCGGACCGAGGACGGGGCGGCGGCGGTCGAGTTCACCGTGCGGGCGGCCACCGCGCCGACCGGTCGGGTCGACCTGGCCGACCTGCGGCCGGTCCTCACCCGGGAACGGTTCCTGGCCGAGCTGGCCGAGGGCGGGCTGGACTACAAACCGGCGTCGTGCGCGGTCGACGGTGTGTTCCGCACGCCGGACGGCCGGACGGTGCTGGGCGTCGGCCGGCCCGACTTCCGGCAGGACCACGTCCGGCGCAACGTCACCGTCGAGCCGTTCGTGCTCGCGGTGATCGCCCAGGGCGTGCAGTGGGAGGCCAAGCGGGCCGGGGCGCCGGACTGGACCCGGGTGGCGCTCAACCGGGTCGGGGGGATCCGGGTACGGGCCGGGGTGCCGGTCACGCACGTGGTCTTCGGAGACGACCGGATCCTGCTGGTCGAGGGCTCGGGCGAGGTCGTCGGGGAACTGGACGGGGTGCGGCGCGGCGTCGGAGGGACGACGCCGGCCGAGCGGCCGGTACCGCAGGCCCGTCCGGTCCGGGTCGAGCGGGTGCAGGTCGACGCGGTGCCGGCCCAAGCGGTGCCGGGCGGCACGAAGCCGGCCGACGCCGTGCAGGGCGGCACGAAGCCGGCCGCGCCTGCGGACTCGGCCGTGGTGGACGTCCTGCGCTCCATCGCCGCGGACCTCCTCAAGTTCGAGCCGGAGGAGCTCGATCCGCGGACCGGCCTGGACGCGTTCGGCTTCGACTCCATCTCGCTGGTGGCCTTCGCGGAGGAGATCCGCGAGCGGTTCGGGGTCGTGGTGAGTCCGGCGGTGTTCTTCGACGTCAGCACGCTGGAGGCGCTGGGCGCCCACCTGGTCGACGAGCACGGCGCCACGGTCGAGCCCGGGGCCGCGCCGGTCCGGGCCGCGCCGGTGCCGCCGCCGGTCGAAGTCGAGGCAGCGGCAGAGGTCGTGGCCGCGGTCGAGCCGCAGCCGGTTCACGCCGAGGCCGATCCGCGCCTGCCGATCGCCGTCATCGGCGCGGCCGGGCGCTTCCCGGGCGCCCGCACCCTGGACGAGTACTGGGCGAACCTGCTGGCGGGCGAGGACTCCGTCACCGCCTTCCCGTGGCACCGGTACGACGAGGACCACCGCAGGACCATCGAGGCCCAGGACTTCCCCCAGCGGATCGGGGCCCTGGACGACGTCGACGCCTTCGACGCCGCCTTCTTCCGCATCCTGCCGCGCGAGGCCGAGCTGATGGACCCGCAGCACCGTCTCGTCCTGGAGACGGTGTGGCAGGCGCTGGAGGACAGCGCGTACCGCCCGGCCGACCTGCCGACCAGCACGGGAGTGTTCATCGGCGTCACGGGCAACGACTACGCGACGCTGCTCACCACCCGCGGCGTGCAACCGGACGCGTTCACGTCGACCGGGACGACGCACTCGATCCTGGCCAACCGCATCTCGTACCTGCTCGACGTGCGCGGCCCGAGCGAACCGATCGACACGGCCTGCTCCAGCTCGCTGGTGGCGGTGCACCGCGCGATCGAGGCGATCCGCTCCGGCACCTGCGAGCTGGCCGTCGCCGGCGGGGTGAACGTGCTGCTCAGCACGGACACCTTCGTCAGCGCGCACCGCGCGGGCATGCTCAGCCCGGACGGCCTGTGCAAGACCTTCGACGCCGGCGCGAACGGCTATGTGCGCGGCGAGGGCGTCGGGGTGGTCGTGCTCAAGTCCCTGGCGGCGGCGGAGCGCGACGGCGACGCGATCCTCGGTGTGCTCCGGGGCAGCGCGTACAACCACGGCGGCCGGGCCAACTCGCTGACCGCGCCGAACGCCGACGCCCAGGCCGACCTGGTGACGGCCGCCGTCGGCGACCTCGACCCGGACACCATCGGCTACATCGAGACCCACGGCACCGGCACGGCGCTCGGCGACCCGGTGGAGGTCCGCGCGCTGCGCTCGGCGTTCCGCCGGCTGGGCCGCAGTGACGACGGTGCGTGCGGCCTCGGTTCGGTCAAGACCAACATCGGCCACCTGGAGTCGGCCGCGGGCATCGCGGGACTGCTGAAGGTGCTGCTCGCGCTCAAGCACGGTGTGCTGCCCGCGACCCGGCACGTCCGGCAGGTCAACCCGTACATCGAACTGGACGGCGGCCCGTTCCACATCGTGCGGGACAACGAGCCCTGGGCGCGCCCCCGCAGCGCTGACGGCGGCCTCGCGCCGAGGCGGGCAGGGGTGAGCAGCTTCGGGTTCGGCGGCGTCAACGCCCATGTCGTCGTCGAGGAGTACGTCGGCGCCGACCAGCGCGAGCAGGGAGAGCAGGGAGAGCGAGAGCAGGACGGCGGGAGCGTCCTGGTGCCGTTGTCGGCCCGCACCGCGGGGCAGTTGACCGACCGGGCCCGGGACCTGCTGTCCTACCTGGAGCAGTCGGCGGACGTTTCGCTGCGGTCCGTCGCGTGGAGCCTGCAGGTCGGCCGCGAGGAGATGGCGGAACGGGTCGGCTGGGTCGTCCCCTCGCGTGCCGAACTCCTCGACAGGCTACGGGCGTTCGTCACCACCGGGGACCGTGGCGGCAGCGCGGAGCCGATCGGGCGGTGGATCGGCGGTGGCGCCGTCGACTGGCGTTCGCTGTCCGGGGGCAGGACCCCCAAGCGCGCCCACCTGCCCGGATACCCCTTCGCCCGGGACCGGTTCTGGCTTCCCGGTAGCAGGGAATCGGCCGGCACCGGAGGTAGCGGCACGAGGGAGTCGGCCGGCACCGGGGTGGCGACCGGTACGGCCCTGCTGACCGCACGGTGGACGCCGACGCCCGCCGCCGCGACCGGCCGGTACGACCGGCGCGTCGTCCTCCTGTGCGGGGTCGACGGGCCGGTGCCCGGGGCGATCCTCCTCGACACGGCCAGGCAACGGCCGGAGAGCCGGTTCCGCGACCTGTCGTGGCAGGTGCTGGAGACCGTCCGCGGCCTCGACGCCCGGCACGGCACCACGCTGGTGCAGGTCGTCACCCACGACCTCGCCCTGGCCGGCCTGCTGCGCACCGCGACCAAGGAGAACCCGCGGATCGTCGGTCAGGTCATCGGTGTCGAGGGTGTCGCCGGCGACGACCTGGCCGCCGTCGTGGCGGAGAACGCCCGCGCCGCCGACGACCTCGTGAGCTACCGCGACGGCGTCCGGCACACGCGCAGCTGGGCCCCGGCCGTGATCCGGGGAGCAGCGTCCGACCGGCCCTGGCGGGACGGCGGCGTGTACCTGATCACGGGCGGCGCCGGTGGGATCGGCGCCGCCACCGCCCGACGCATCGCCGCCGACGTGCGGCGACCGACCATCGTGCTCGCCGGCCGGTCGCCGCGCGACGACCGGATCGAGGGCCTGCTCGCCGAGTTGCGGCAGGCGGGTGCGGTCGCGCGGTACGTGCGCGCCGACGTCTCCCGCTGGGAGGAGGTGCGGCACCTGGTCGCCGAGGCGGGCGGGATCACCGGCATCGTGCACGCCGCCGGTGTGGTGCGCGACTCGCTGCTCGCGGACAAGACCGTCGAGCAGTGGGACGACGTGCTCGCGACCAAGGTGGACGGCCTCGTGCACCTCGACCGGGCCACCGAGCACTGCCCGCTGGAGTTCGTGCTGACGTTCTCCTCGGGCGCCGCGATCACCGGCAACCCCGGCCAGTCCGACTACGCGACCGCGAACGCCTTCCTCGACGAGTTCGCCGCCCTGCGCAACGCGCGGGTCGCGGCGGGGAGCCGCCGCGGGCGCACGTCGTCCATCGCGTGGCCGCTGTGGGAGGACGGCGGCATGCGGGTCAGCGAGCGGACCCGGGCGTACCTGTGGGAGGACCGGGGGCTGGCGCCGATGCCCACGCAGGACGGGCTCGCGGCGCTGATCGACGCCTGGAACACGGGGGCGGACCAGGTGTGGGTGCACTACGGCGACCCGGAGCGGGCGCGGACCGGGACGGGGACGCAGGCCTCGGTGCCTGCGCCGGTGGCGACGACCGCCACGCCCAGCGCCGACCCGCATGTCCTTCACCACCTGCTCACCCTGTTCTCCGAGGTCAGCGGGCTGGCGCCGGGCTCGGTCGACCCCGACCGCCCGCTCGTCGACATCGGCCTGGACTCGGTGATGGTCATCCAGCTCAACCGGGAACTGGTCAGGACCTACCCCGAGGTGTCCTCGACGATCTTCTACGAGCAGCCGACCCTGCGGGCGGTGGCCGGTCAACTCGCCGGTCACGTCGCCGGTCACGTCGCCGGCGGACCCGTCGGCCGGCAGCCGGAACAGGCGCGCCGGCAGCTGGCCGCCGACCGGCCCGCCACCATCGAGCAGCCGTCCGAGAGGCCGTCGGAGCAGCCGTCCGGGAAGCCGGTCGTCGCGACCGACGGGCCCGACGCCGTCGCCGATGAGCCGATCGCGGTCATCGGGCTGAGCGGCCGCTACCCGGGCGCCGCCGACCCCGAGGAGTTCTGGGAGAACCTCAGGGCGGGCCGCGACTGCGTCCGCGAGGTGGACCGCTGGCCGCTGGAGGGCTTCTTCGAACCGGACCGCAACACGGCGGTGGCCACCGGCCGCAGCTACAGCAAGTGGGGCGGCTTCCTCGACGACTTCGCGGCGTTCGATCCCCGGTTCTTCGGCATCGCCCCGCGCGACGCCTACGCCATGGACCCGCAGGAACGGCTGTTCGTTCAGGCCGCGTGGGAGGTGCTGGAGGACGCGGGCTACACCAGGGCGCGCCTCGCCGACCGCCACGGCCACGGGGTCGGGGTGTTCGCCGGCGTCACCAAGGTCGGCCACGCCCGACACGAGGTGGGCCGCCTGCCCTCGGGTGAACTCGTGGTGCCCGGGCTGTCGTTCGCCTCGCTGAGCGCCCGCGCCTCCTACCTGCTCGACCTGCGAGGCCCGAGCCTGACGATCGACACGATGTGCTCGGCGTCGCTGACCGCGATCCACGAGGCGTGCGAGCAACTCCGGCGCGGCGCCTGCGAGGTGGCGATCGCCGGTGGCGTGAACCTCTACGCGCACCCGCTGGACTACGTCGAACTGTGCCGCTCCGGCATGCTCTCGCCCGACCAGCACTGCCGCAGCTTCGGCACCGGCGGCCACGGGTTCGTCCCCGGCGAAGGCGTGGGCTGCGTGCTGCTCAAGCCGCTGTCCCGCGCGGTGGCCGACGGGGACCGCGTGCTCGCGGTGATCCGGGGCTCCAGCGTCAACCACGGCGGCCGCTCCACCGGCTACACGGTGCCGAGCCCGGTCGCCCAGGCCGACGTGATCCGGCGGGCGCTGGACCGGGCCGGGGTCTCCGCGCGGCAGGTCAGTTACGTCGAGGCCCACGGTACCGGCACCGAACTGGGCGATCCGATCGAGATCACCGGCCTGACCAAGGCGTTCGAGCAGGACACCATGGACCGGCAGTACTGCGCGATCGGCTCGGCGAAGTCGGGCATCGGCCACCTGGAGGCCGCGGCCGGGGTGGCCGGTCTGACGAAGGTCCTGCTCCAGCTCAAGCACCGGCAGCTCGCGCCGAGCCTGCACGCCGAACAGCTCAACCCGAACATCGCCTTCGAGCGGACCCCGTTCCGGGTCCAGCGCGAGCTGAGCCCGTGGCACTCCGACGGCCCGCGGATCGCGGCGGTGTCCTCCTTCGGTGCCGGCGGCTCGAACGCGCACGTGATCGTCGAGGAGTATTCCGTGCAGCCCACAGACGGCGCGCCCAACGGCGCCGAACAGGTCGTCGTCCTCTCGGCGAGGACTTCCGAACAGCTCACCGCGTCGGTGGACCGGCTGGCCGGCTTCCTCGACCGCAATCCGGACACCGATCTCGCCGACCTGGCCTTCACGCTCCAGGTCGGGCGGGAGGCGATGGCCGAGCGGTACGCGGTCGCGGCGTCGTCGACCGCGGAGCTGCGGGCCGCGCTGCGGGCGGGCCGGGGGCACCGGGGCACCGCCGGGGATGCGGGCGGTCTGCTCGCGGAGATCACCGGTGACAGCGATCTGCAGGAACTGCTGGTACGGCAGTGGGTCACCGCCGGCAAGCTGTCCAAGCTCGCGGCGCTGTGGGCGTCGGGCGTCGAGGTGGACTGGGAGCGCCTGCACCGGGGGGCGCCGCGCCGGGTGCTGTCGCTGCCGACGTACCCGTTCGCCAAGGAGCGGTTCTGGATCGGCGACCTGACCCGGCAGGCACCGGCCCCGCTGCCGGCGCCACGTCCGCCGGCCGCACCGGCCGCACCGGTCGCGGCGGTGGTCACGGCACCGGTCGCGGCGGTGAGCCCCGAACCCGCCGTCGCACCACGGAGCCTGGACGAGCTCGTGCCCGCGGTGGTGCGGGAGAAGATCGCCCGGGCACTGGCGATGGAGGTCGCCGAGGTCGAGGGCGGGCTGGCGTTCGCCGACTACGGCCTGGACTCGATCCTGGCGATCCGCGTGGTGGACCAGCTCAACGACGCGTTGTCGCTGGACCTGCCGACGAGCGTGGTCTTCGACTTCAGCAGTGCCGACCGGCTGGCCGCGCACCTGCTCGCCGAGTACGGGGACACCATCGTCTACACGGAGGGCGCCCCGGCGCCGGCGGCGGCGCGCGACGATGCCCCGCAACCGGTCGCGGAGCCCGCGCCCGTGCCCGTGCCCCAGGCCGTGCCCGGGGCCGTGCCCGGGGATCGCGGACCGATCGCGGTGATCGGCATGAGCGGCCGCTTCGCGGGCGCCGACTCGCTCGACGACCTGTGGACCCACCTGGTCGACGGCGACGACCTGGTCACCGAGACGACCCGGTTCGACCTCGACGGCGTGAGCACCTGCACCCGGGGCGGCTTCCTCGACCGCATCGACGAGTTCGACGCGATGTTCTTCAACATCTCCGGTACCGAGGCCGTGGTGATGGACCCGCAGCAGCGGCTGCTGCTGGAGGAGTCCTGGAAGGCGTTGGAGGACGCCGGCTACGCGGGCCGGATGGGCCGGCGGCGCTGCGGCGTCTACGTCGGGGCGTGGGCGGGGGACTACCAGACGCTGCTCGACCGGGACGCACCGGCGCAGACCCTGTGGGGCAACATGGCCTCGGTCATCCCGAGCCGGGTGGGCTACTTCCTCGACCTCAAGGGCCCGGCGATCGCCGTCGACACCTCGTGCTCCAGCTCGCTCGTGGCGATCGACCTGGCGTGCAAGGACCTGTGGTCCGGCGAGACCTCGATGGCGCTGGCGGGCGGGGTGTTCGTGCAGTCCACACCACGGCTGTACGGGCTCGCGGGCCGCGCCGGCATGCTCTCGCCGACCGGCCGCTGCCACACCTTCGACCACCGCGCCGACGGCTTCGTACCCGGCGAGGGCGTCGGGGTCGTCGTGCTGAAGCGGCTCGCGGACGCACTGGCCGACGGCGACCACATCCACGGCGTGATCAAGGCCAGCGGCGTCAACCAGGACGGCGCCACCAACGGGATCACCGCGCCGAGTTCGGTGTCCCAGGAGGCTCTGCTCGGCGAGGTGTACGAGCGGTTCGACGTCGACGTGGAACGCATCGGACTCGTCGAGGCGCACGGCACCGGCACCAAGCTGGGCGACCCGATCGAGTTCCAGGCGCTGAACCGCGCGTTCCGCGCCCGCACCGACAAGGCGGAGTACTGCGCGGTCGGTTCGCTGAAGACCAACATCGGCCACGCCCAGTTCGCGGCCGGCGTCGCGGGCGTGCTGAAGGTGCTGCTGGCGATCAAACACCGGCGGATCCCCGCCTCGCTGCACTTCGAGAGCGCGAACGAGGCGATCCCGCTGGCGGGCAGCCCGTTCTACCTGAGCACCCGCACCCACGACTGGGAGACCCCCGCCGGGGTGCCGCGCTGCGGCGTGGTGAGCTCCTTCGGCGCCAGCGGGACCAACGCGCACCTCGTGATCGAGGAGGCCCCGTCCGTCGCGCGGGACGTCGCGTGGGACGTCGCGCGGACCGTCGCACCGGCCGCCGCACCGCAGGCGGAGCACGTGGTGGTGCTCTCGGCGCGGACGGAGCAGCAGCTCCTCGAACAGCGGCGCCGACTGGCCGCACACGTCCGCGCCCACGCCTCGATCGACCTCGGCGACCTCGCCTACACCCTGGCCGTCGGCCGGGAGCGGTTCGCGCACCGGTTCGCCTGCGTGGTGCGCGACCGCGAGGAGCTGATCCGGGTCCTCGACGGCACGAGCCCGGCCCGGGTGCCCGAGGACACCCGGCCCCCGGTCGAGGGCCGGCGCATCCCGCTGCCGACCTACCCCTTCGCCCGCGACCGGCACTGGCCCGCGACCGGCGGCGAAGCCGTACCGCCCGCCCGCGCGGACGCTGTGCCGCCGACCCCCGCGGACACTGTGCCACGGACCCGCGCCGACGCGGTGACGCTGACCCGCGCCCACGGCCTGCTGCGCGACCACGTGGTGCAGGGCCGTCACCTCCTGCCCGCGGTCGCCTACCTGGAACTGGCCCGCAAGGCGCTGGGCGCCACCCGGGTGCGGATGCGCAACGTGACCTGGGTGCAGCCGCTGGAGGTCGCGGACGACCCGGTCGACGTCCGGGTCGAGGTGCGCGCCGACACCACGGGCGGGCACCGGTTCGAGATCGCCGCCGGCGCCACCGTGTGCTGTGAAGGCCGCATCGCACCGTCCGACGCCCCGCGCCCGGCACCGGTCGACCTCGCCGCACTGCGCGCGGACTGCCCGGAGACCGTGTCCGGCGACCGGATCCACCAGGCCCTGGTGTCGATGGGCATCGACCACGGTCCGACCCTCCGGGCGATCCGGCGGGCGCACGTCGGCTCCGGGACGGTCCTGGCCGAACTGGTCCGGCCCGACTCGGCGGAGCCCGGCGCGCTGACGCCCGCGATGCTGGACTCGGCGATCCAGGCGGCGGTCGCGCCCCACCTCGACGGGATGAGTGACACCGCCGTGCCGTTCGCCCTGGACCGGCTCGACCTGTTCGCCCCGTGCCCTGCCACGATGTGGGCCGTCGTCCGAGGCGGTGCGTCCGGGCCGCTCGGCAAGCTGGACATCGACCTGGTCGACGCCGACGGCGCGGTCTGCGTGCGGCTGACCGGGTACACCTCGCGCCGCACGGGCCGGAGCGAGCCCGCACTGTTCGCCCCCGTCTGGGATTCGATCAGCGCGACCGACGCGCCCGTGCCCGCCCGGACCGACCGGGTCCTGTCCGTCGGCGGACCCTCGGCCCTCGCCGGCGCGCTGGCCTGGCCGCTGCCGCCGTCGGCGTCCGTCGAGGAGGTGACCGCCGCGCTGCGCGAGCTCGGGCCGATCGACCACCTGGTCTGGACCGCGCCCGAGCCCAAGCTCGACCCCGTCGACGCCGCCGGGTACGTGGCCGCCCAGGACGACGGCGTCGTCGCGGCCTTTCGCATGATCAAGGCGCTGATCGGTGCCGGGTACGACGCCCGGCCGCTGGGGATCACGCTGGTCACGACCCGCGCGCTGGCCACCCACACCGACGACCCCGTCCAGCCGGCACACGCCGGACTGCACGGCCTGTTCGGCTCGCTGGGCCGGGAGTACGCGCAGTGGACCGTCCGCCGCGTCGACCTCGACGGCCCCGAGTGGCCCGCCGACCTGCCGGCCCTGCCGGCCCGGTCGCCCGAGGACGCCTGGGTCCGGCGGGCCGGCCAGTGGCTCGCCCGGCACTGGGCGCCGTGCGAGGCGCCGGCGAAGCCGGTGTACCGCGAGGGCGGCGTCTACGTGGTGATCGGCGGGGCCGGCGGCCTGGGCACGGCGTGGACCCAGCACGTGGTGCGCGAGTTCGGCGCGCACGTCACCTGGATCGGCCGCAGCGCACCCGACGCGTCCGTCGAGGACCGGATCCGCTCCGTCCAGGGACGCGGTACCGTCCGCTACCTCAGCGCCGACGCCGCGGACCCGGCCGCGCTGCGCCGTGCCGTCGCGGCGGTCAAGGAGCGCCACCCGCGGATCGACGGGGTGGTGCAGGCCGCACTCGTGCTGCGGGACAGCACGTTCGCCAGGATGGACGAGGCCACCCTCCGCGCGGGGCTGGCGGCCAAGGTCGACGTCACCACCGCGATGGCCGAGGTCTTCGACGGCGAGCAACTGGACTTCGCGGTGCTGCTGTCGTCGATGCAGTCCTTCACGACGGCGGCCGGCCAGGGCAACTACGCGGCCGGGTGCACCTTCAGCGACGCCTACGCGCACGCGCTCGGACAGCACTGGGACACCCCGGTCAGGGTCATGAACTGGGGGTGGTGGGGCGACCTCGGGAGCGTCACGTCCGCGTTCTACCGGGAGCGGCTGAGCCGGGTCGGTCTGGTGTCGATCGAGCCGCGCGAGGGGCTGGCCGCCCTGGACGCGCTGCTCGGCGGAGGCCAGCGGCAGCTCGCCTTCGTCAAGACCAACCGGCACAACACCCTGGCGAACTTCGACCGCGCCACCAGGGTCACCGTGCACGGCCGGACGCCGTCGCGGGTCCCCGGTGAGCTGCTGATCGCGCCCGAGGGCGCGGACGACCTCATGGACGAGGTCGTGCGGTGGCGTCGAGCCGAACGGGACCCGTGGCTGGCGAAGGTGCTGGCGGCGCAGCTGGCGACCGTCGACCACGCGGCGATCCTGCCGCTGTACGCCGACTGGCTGGAGCACGCCCGGCGCGTCCTCGTCCCGGCCGAGCCGGTGGACGTCGTGCTCGGGCAGTGGGACCGGCAGTGCGAGCGGTGGTCGACCGACGCCGACCGCAGGGCCGAACTGCGGCTGGCCTCCGCCATGCTGCGGGCGCTGCCGGGCATCCTGACCGGCCGGACCAGGCCCACCGACGTGATGTTCCCGCGCGGTTCGGTGGAGTTGGTGGAGGGCTGCTACCGGGACAACCACGTCGCGGACCTGTTCAACCGTGCCATGGCCGGCGCCGCCGTCGGCGTGGTGGCGGAGCGGCTGCGCCGGGAGCCCGGCGCGCGGCTGCGGATCCTGGAGATCGGCGCCGGTACCGGCGGTACCAGCGCCGGGATGTTCGCCGCGCTCAAGCCCTACCAGGACAGCATCGAGACCTACGTCTACACGGACCTGTCCAAGGCCTTCCTCAACCACGCGCGCACCGCGTACGGGCCGGACGTGCCGTACCTGGACTGCCGGCTGCTCAACATCGAGCAGCCGCTGGCCGGGCAGGACATCGGCGAGGGCGGGTTCGACCTGGTGATCGCCGCCAACGTGCTGCACGCGACCAGGGACACCCGCAACACCCTGCGCAACGCCAAGGCCGCGATGCGGGCCGGCGGGTGGCTGCTGCTGAACGAGCTGTCGGCGTTCGACCTGTTCAGCCATGTGACGTTCGGGCTGCTCGCCGGCTGGTGGCTGTTCGACGACCGGTCGCTGCGGATCCCCGGCTCGCCGGCGCTGTCGCCGGAGAACTGGCGGGACGTGCTGGCGGGGGAGGGCTTCGGCACGGTCGTGTTCCCGCTGGCGCAGGCGCTGCCGCTGGGGCAGCAGGTCATCGCGGCGGAGAGCGACGGGGTGGCCCGGCAGGCGGTCGGCGCCGGGCCGGGGAGCGCCGCACGGCAGGGGACCGGCGGGCCGGAGCGGCCGCTACCGGCGTCGGCACCGCGACCGGAGCCCGCGCCGACCCCCGAGCCCGTGCCCGTCCCGGTTCCGGAGCCCTCGGCCGCGCCGGCGACGCCGTCCGACCTGGCCGCGCTCATCCTCGGCAAGGCGGCCGCCGTCCTCGGCATCCCGGCCGAGCGGATCGACACCACAGCGCCGCTCACCAACTACGGCCTGGACTCGATCCTCGTGCTCCAGCTCACCAACGCCCTGCGCGAGGACTTCGGTGACGACGTCTCCGCCACCCTGCTCTTCGACGTCGAGACCATCGAGGGCCTGTGCGCCCACTTCACCGGCCCGGCGGGCGGGCGGTGGAACCTCGCGCGCGGTCAGCTGACCATGTACCGGGACCAGCTGCGCTCGCCGGAGTCGACCAACTACCACCTCCCGCTGCTCTTCGAGATCCACGGCGAGCTGGACGAGGCGGCCCTGGAACGGGCGATCCGCGCGCAGACCGGGATCCACCCGGTGCTGAGCGCGGTCCTCGGCGAGCGGGACGGTGTGCCGTACCTGGACATCGACCCGACCAGGACGCCGTCCTTCGACCGGGTCGACCTCGCCACCACCTCGCGCGCCGCGCAACTGGCCGGGCTGCGCGACCTGGTGGACGTCCCGTTCGACCTGGCGACGGGCCCGCTGGTGCGGGCGCACCTGGTCTCCCTCGCCGGCGGCCGGCGGCTGCTGCTGATCACCGCGCACCACATCCTGCTGGACGGCACGTCGACGGCGGTCCTGGTCCGCACGCTCAAGGAGGCCTACCAGGGCCGGGGGAGCCTGAACCGGGCCGGCTTCGGCGACTTCGTCGCCTGGGAGGAGGCGATGCTCACCGGCCCGCAGGGACGGAAGCACCGGGACTACTGGGTCCGGGAGTTGGACGGGCCGCGGCCGGCGCTCGCGCTGCCCTACGACCGTCCGTACGACCCGAAGCGGATGCCCCGGGTGGAGGTGGCGACGATGAGGCTGTCGCCGACGCTGGTCGGCGCACTGGCCGACACCGCGCGGGAGCACCGGGTCAGCGTCGCCATCGTGCTGTTCACCACGTACGTGCGGTTCCTGCACCGGCTGACCGGACAGGACGACGTGGTCCTGGGCATGACCGCGGCCGCCCGCTACGAGGAGCGGTTCCAGGACGTGGTCGGCCAGTTCGCGAACTGCCTGCCCATCCGCTGCACGGCCGCCGGGGGCTTCCCCGAACTGCTCAAGTCCCTGCAGCGCAAGGTGGTCGGCGGCATCGAGCACGGCGGCTACCCGCTGCCGGAGATCACCCGCGCGGTGGGATCGGACGACGAACCGCTGGTCCTGACGAACTTCCTGTTCCAGAACTTCGAGGGCGCCGACCTGCTCACCAACGAAGCGCCGGCCGGGGCCGGCGAGTTGGACCTGCGGCTGTTCGACGACCTGCCGTACGCCGGGGAGTACGTCCTCGCCACGGAGTTCTACCGGGAGGGCGACGGGTACAAGGTGTTCCTCAAGTACGACGCGAACGTGTTCGACGAGGCCACGGCGCGGCGCATGACGGACGACTGGCACGCGGTCATCCGGGGCGAGCTGGGCCTGGACTGACCCGCGGTGAGCGGCCGGCCGGGCGCCGGCCGCTCACCGGTATCCGGGCGGCCTTCGCACGACAGCCGGGCCGCGACGACCGTCGCGGCCCGGCTGCGGTGGTCCACCCGCCGCGGTGGCGTCAGACCAGGGTGGTCAGCACGGCCGGGTCGTACGGGACGGTCCCGGCCAGCTCGCCGCGCAGCGCCTTCGCCGCCCAGTCCGGGTTGGCCAGCAGCGTCCTGCCCACGGCGACGAGGTCGAACTCGTCGCGCTCCAGCCGGGCCACCAGTTCGCCGATCCCGGTCACGCCGGCCTGCCCGGTGTAGCCCTGGGCGAACTGGCCCTCACCGAACTGCCGGTCCAGGCCGACCGAGCCGACCGTCACGACGGCCTTGCCGCTGAGCTTGCGCGTCCAGCCGGCCAGGTTGAGCTCGCTGCCCTCGAACTCGGGCAGCCAGTAGCGCCGGGTGGAGGCGTGGAAGACGTCGACACCCGCGTCGGCCAGCGGGGTGAGCAGCTGCTCCAGCTCCTCCGGGTTCTCGGCGATGCGGGCCCCGTAGTGGTTGACCTTCCACTGGGAGAACCGGAAGAACACCGGGAAGCCCGGGCTGACGGCCGCGCGGATGGCCTGCACGATCTCGGCGCCGAAGCGGGCCCGGGAGGCCGGGTCGCCGCCGTAGCGGTCGGTGCGCCGGTTGGTGGTGCTCCACAGGAAGTCGTCGATCAGGTAGCCGTGCGCGCCGTGCAGTTCGACGCCGTCGAACCCGAGCCGCTCGGCGGTGACGGCGGCCTCGGTGAAGGCCGCCACCGTGTCGTCGATGTCCCGCTGGGTCATGGCCCGCCCGGCCGGGCCGCCGTCCAGGCCGAGACCGGACGGGCCCTCGGTGGGCGGCTCGGTGCCGGTGCGCACCACCCCGGTGTGCCACAGCTGGGGAATGATCCTGCCGCCGGCCCGGTGCACCCGCTCCACCACGTGGGCCCACCCGGCGAGCGCCTGCTCGCCGTGGAAGCGCGGCACGTCGTCGTACGCGCGGGCGGCGGCCCGGCCGACGTAGGTGCCCTCGGTGATGATCAGCCCGACCTGGTGCGCCGCCCGGCGTGCGTAGTACTCCGCAACCTCCTGGCCCGGCACGCCGCCGGGGGACTTCATCCTGGTCATCGGGGCCATCACGATGCGGTTGGGCACCGTCAGATCACCCACGACGAACGGCTCGTCCAGGCTGGCCATGGTTCCTCCCGAATTGTCGGCACTACTGGCACAAACATCCCGGGTGCGCCTTTTCCGACGCCCCGTCACATCGTTTCCGGGTCGTGCGGGAAATGGTCTGGCCGGTCGCACCCCGGTAGCGCATGATTATCGGCCCTGCTGATCGCGGCGTCCAGCCGCGGCCCGGCCGGTGGTATTGGATTGCACAAGGCGATCCAGTGCATCGACATAATCATCTTGACCGTGTCCGCGTGATCACTGATAGTGGTCCAGGTGGTTCCGCGTCGCCTTTCGAGTCGCACCGGTGAATTGATTCCCCTGGCGATGAGTGTCGCGGACAGGATTGCCGAGGAAAGAAAGGTGGCGGAACCCAGGGTGAGTCAGAGTCCCCTTACCGCGCAGATTTCCCATGAGCTGGACGGCAAGCGGGCGGTGGTCACCGGCGGCAGCCGCGGCATCGGCGCCGCCATCGTGCAGAACCTCCTCGACGCCGGCGCCACCGTCGTCACCGGCGCCCGCAGGCCCACCGAACACACTCCGTCCGCCGCCAAGTTCGTGCCGGCGGACCTCGGCACGCCGGACGGTGTGCGCGGGTTCGCGGACGCCGCGCTGGACGCGCTCGGCGGGGTGGACATCATCGTCAACAACGCGGGTGGCTGCCGGGCCTTTCAGACCGCGCTGGAGATCGAGAACGACTGGCAGTACACGGTCGACATCAATTTCCTCTCCGCCGTCCGGCTCAATTCCGCACTCGTGCCGTCCATGCGCGCGGGCGGCGGCGGGGTGATCGTCCACATGTCGTCGATCGCCACCATTTCGTCGTACCCGATGATCCTGCACTACGCCGCCGCCAAATCCGCCCTGGAGGTGTACAGCAAAGGGCTCGCGGTCGAACTGGCGCCGCACGGTATCCGCGTCGTCGCCCTCTCTCCGGGAAACGTGATGACACCGGGAGCGGACGAAGCGCGCGACAAGATCGTCGACTATCTCGGCAGCGAATCGGAGGACTGGGCCGACGAAGTTCCGCTCGGGCGGATCGGCCAGACCCAGGACATCGCCGACGCGGTCGGCTTCCTGGTGTCCCGACGCGCTTCGTGGATCACCGGCAGCAACCTCGTCATCGACGGCGGGAAGAGCGCCTCGCTGTGACCGCCCGCCACGGCGGGACTCGCCCACCACGACTGGAAGGACTGACACGATGACCGCGACAGGGGACGGGCCGCGGGCCTACCCGTTCGGCCCGATTGACCAGCTCAACGTCGACCCCGAGCTGGCCAAGGCCTGCGCCGAACAGCCGGTCCTGCGCGTGAGCCTGCCCTACGGCGGCGACGCCTGGCTGGTCACACGGCACGCGGACGCCAAGACGGTGCTGGCCGATCCCCGGTTCAGCCGGGCCGCCGCCGTGGGCGAGGACGTGCCCCGCACGGTCTCGGCCGGCCTGCCCCGCACCTCCATGCTGAGCATGGACCCGCCGGAGCACAGCCGGCTGCGGCGCCGGGTGGCCAATCCCTTCACGGTGCGCCGGGTCGAAGCGCTGCGCCCGCGCGCCCAGGAGATCGTGGACGGCCTGCTCGACACCATGATCGCCGAAGGGGCGCCGGCCGACCTGACCCGGATGCTGACCTGGCCGCTGCCGGTCACGATGATCTGCGAGCTGCTCGGCGTGCCCTTCGCCGACCGCGAACAGTTCAACACCTGGGTGGACGGCCTGCTGATGCTCTCCGATCCGGAGCGGTCGGCGCGGGACCGCGGGCACCTCAACGACTACCTCGCCGGTCTGATCGCGGCCCGCCGGATCACCCCCACCGATGACCTGCTCGGCGAACTGGCCGCCGTCGAGGACGAGGAGAGCCGGCTCACCGAGGAGGAACTGGTCAGCCTCGGGGTCAGCCTGCTGTCCGCCGGCCAGGAGGCCACCGCCAACCAGATCGGCAACTTCGTCTACACGCTGCTGACCAGGCCCGAGCTCTGGCGGCAACTCGTCGACGATCCCGGCCTGATACCCGACGCGGTCGAGGAACTCTTCCGGATCGTCCCGATCAGCGCCACCGCGGGCTTCACCCGGATCGCCACCGAGGACGTGGAACTGAGCGGGCAGACCGTGCGCGCCGGTGACGCGGTGGTCGCCGAATTCGCCCTGGCCAACCGGGACCCTGAGGTGTTCGACCGCCCCGACGAGATCGACTTCCGCCGGGGGAGCGTCCCGCACCTCGCCTTCGGGCACGGCGTGCACCACTGCCTCGGCGCGCAGCTGGCCAGGATGGAACTGCGGGTCGTGCTGGACACCCTGGTGCGCCGGCTGCCCGGCCTGCACCTCGCCGTGCCGGCCGACCAGGTGCCCTGGCGGACCGAGCGCCTCATCCGCGGCGCGGACGCCCTGCCGGTCGGCTGGTGAGACTCGCGCCGGTGGCGGGGCGCCCACCGACCGGGACCACCGCCCGACGGCGCAGGGGCCAGTCCGCAATCGACATCACCCGGACGCTACGGGAGGGCTCAGCATGGCCGAACCACTGGAGCCGGTCACCGCGGTCGTGCGTGATCCGGGCAAGGGACTTGCCGAGGTCATGGCGGCCATCATGGAGGGCTACGGGGACCGGCCCGCGCTCGGCGAACGCGCCCGGGAGCCCTCGACCGCGCGCCTGCTCCCCGGCTTCGACACCATCAGCTACCGCGAGTTGTGGGCCCGGGTGCGCGCGGTCGCCGGCGAGTGGCACCACCACCCGCAGTACCCGCTGAGCGCGGGCGACCGGCTCTGCCTCCTGGGGTTCACCAGCACCGACTACGCCACGCTCGACCTCGCGTGCATCCACGCGGGCGTCGTGGCCGTACCGCTGCAGTCCAGCGCACCGCTGTCCCAACTGGGGCCGCTCATCGCCGAGACCGAACCGCTCGCCCTCGCCGCGAGCATCGAGCGCCTGGACACCGCCGTGGAGGCCGCCCTCGGGGGAACCACGATCCGACGGGTGATCGTGTTCGACTACCGCCCCGAGGTCGCGGGGCAGTGCGACGCCTTCGAGTCCGCCCGAAGGCGCCTGGCCGAAGCCGGCCGCCCGGTGGCCGTCGAACCGCTGGCCGCCGTGATCGACGCCGGAGCCGTCCTGCCGCCCGCGCCCCTGTTCACCGCCGACCCGGGCGACGACCCGCTGGCCCTGATCATCTACACCTCCGGCAGCACCGGCACCCCCAAGGGGGCCATCTACACCCAACGGCTGGTCGGCACCTCGTGGAACGGGTTCACCTACGGCTCGGAGGACGTGCCCCCGATCAGCATCCACTACATGCCGCAGAGCCACCTCGCCGGCCACATGGCGCTGATGGGCTCGCTCGCCCGGGGCGGTGTCGGCTACTTCACCGCCAGGAGCGACCTGTCCACCCTGTTCGAGGACATCGGGCTGGTCCGCCCCACGGAGCTGACCATGGTCCCGCGCGTGTGCGACATGATCTTCCAGCAGTACCGGAGCGAACTGGACCGGCGGGCCGGCGAGCCGGGCGACGTCGAGACGGCGGTCAAGACCGACCTGCGGGAGAACTTCCTCGGCGGGCGCGTCGCCAAGGCCTTCTGCGGCACCGCCCCGCTGTCCGCCGAGGTGGCGGCCTTCGTCGAGTCCTGCCTCGGCTTCCACCTCTACACCGGCTACGGCTCCACCGAAGCCGGCGGGGTGCTGCTCGACACGGTGGTGCAGCGCCCGCCGGTGCTCGACTACAAGCTGGTCGACGCCCCGGAGCTGGGCTACTTCCGGACGGACGTGCCGTACCCGCGCGGCGAGCTGCTGCTCAAGACGACTACCGCCATCCCCGGGTACTACAAGCGGCCCGAGCTCACCGCCGAGATCTTCGACGCGGACGGCTACTACCGGACCGGCGACATCATGGCCGAGATCGGGCCCGACCGGCTGGTCCACGTCGACCGCACCAAGGACGTCCTGAAGCTCTCCCAGGGCGAGTTCGTGGCCGTCTCCCGCCTGGAGGGCGTCTTCGTCGCCAGCCCCCTCATCCGACAGGTCTTCGTGTACGGCAACAGCGAGCGCGCCTACCCGCTCGCCGTGATCGTCCCCGCACCGGACGCGCTGGCCAGGGCCGGCGGGGACACCGCCGCGCTCAAGCCGCTGCTCGCCGAGTCGCTCCAGCGGGCCGCCAAGGAGGCCGAGCTCAACTCCTACGAGATCCCGCGCGACTTCCTGATCGAGACCGAACCCTTCAGCACCGGCAACGGCCTGCTCGCCGACAGCCACAAGCTGCTGCGCCCCAGACTCCGGGAGCGCTACGGCACGGCCCTGGAGCGGCTGTACACCGAACTCGCCGACGGGCAGGCCCGACAACTGCGCGCACTGCGGCAGGCCGGGCCGGACCAGCCGGTGGCGGAGGTGGTCGGCCGGGCCGCCCAGGCGCTGCTCGGTTGTTCCGGCACCGAGCTGAGGGCCGACGCCCACTTCACCGAGCTGGGTGGGGACTCGCTGTCCGCGCTGTCCTTCGCCACGCTCATGAAGGAGATCTTCCGGATCGAGCTGCCGGTCGGGGTGGTGATCAGCCCGGCCAACGACCTGGCGCGGCTGGCGCGGTACATCGAGGAGGAACGCGGATCCGGGGCGAAACGGCCCACCTTCGCCTCCGTCCACGGCGAGCACGGCTCCGAGGTCCGCGCGGGTGATCTGACCCTGGATCGCTTCCTCGACGCCTCGACGATCGCCGCCGCCCCGACCCTGCCCCGCCCCGACGGCGCCGTCCGCACCGTCCTGCTGACCGGGGCCACCGGCTACCTCGGCCGGTTCCTGTGCCTGGAATGGCTGGAGCGGCTGGCGTCCTCGGGCGGCCGGCTGGTCTGCGTCGTCCGGGGCGGCGACGCCGCCGCGGCGGCGCAGCGGCTGGAGGCGGCCTTCGACAGCGGTGACGCCGAACTGCTCGGGCGCTACCGGGACTTGGCCGAGGGGAGCCTGGACGTCCTCGCGGGCGACATCGGCGAGCCGCGGTTGGGCCTGGACGAGGACACCTGGCAGCGGCTGGCCGACACCGTGGACCTGATCGTCCACCCGGCCGCCCTGGTCAACCACGTGCTGCCCTACCGCGAGCTGTTCGGACCCAACGTCGTCGGCACGGCCGAACTGATCCGCCTGGCGCTCACCTCGCGGATCAAGCCCGTCACCTACGTGTCCACGGTCGCGGTGCTCGCCGGATCCGCGCCCGCAGTCCTCGACGAGGACGCCGACATCCGCCGCAGCAGCCCGGTGCGGCGGCTCGACCAGGGCTACGCCAACGGGTACGCGACCAGCAAGTGGGCGGGCGAGGTCCTGCTCCGGGAGGCGCACGACCTGTGCGGGCTGCCGGTCGTCACCCTCCGGTCGGACATGATCCTCGCGCACAGCCGGTACCGGGGGCAGCTGAACGTGCCCGACGTCTTCACCCGGCTACTGCTCAGCCTGCTCGCCACCGGCATCGCGCCGGGCTCGTTCTACCGCAACGGCAAGCGCGCGCACTACGACGGCCTGCCGGTCGACTTCACCGCCGAGGCCGTCGCCACGCTGGGCGCGCAGGCCACCGGGGGCTACCGGACCTTCAACGCGCTGAACCCGCACGACGACGGCGTCTCGCTGGACACCTTCGTCGACTGGCTCATCGAAGCCGGCCACCCGATCCGGCGGATCGACGACTACGACGACTGGCTCGCCCGCATCACGACCGCGCTCCGCGCCCTGCCGGAGAAGCAGCGCCGGGACTCGTTGCTGCCCCTGCTGCCCGCCTTCGCGCAACCCGAGGAGGGCGTCCCCGGTTCGGCGGTTCCCGCCGCGCGGTTCCACGCCGCCGTGCGGGCCGCGAAGGTCGGCCCGGACCAGGACATCCCGCACCTGTCGGCGGCCCTGATCGGCAAGTACGTCACCGACCTGCGCCACCTCGGGCTGCTCCTTCGTTAGCCCCTGACCCATCCGACGCGGAAGAAACGGGAGTTCGACATGGCGCAGAGCATCGACGAGACGGTCCTGGCGGGTCTGCGGCGCCTGGAGGTGAGCGACTTCGCGGGCTTCCGGGCGCTGTGCACCGCCAAGGCCACGGTGTGGCAGAACGACGGGCAGGGGGAGCAGCCGATCGGCGAGCGGCTGGAGCACTTCAAGTCCTTCGCCGCGACGCTCGATTCCTTGCGGTACGACGTCATCCGCCAGTTCCGGAAGTCGGACGAGGTGCTCCAGCAGCAGGTCATCCACCTGGTGCTGACCGACGGTTCCCGCCATGAGGTCCAGACCGTCGTGTACTTCCGGTTCGAGGGTGAGCTGATCGACCGGATCGAGGAGTACGTCTACACCGTGCCGGAGGGTGCGAGTCCGGCGAGCACGGCGTCAGGCGACGGCGACTCCGCCGCCCGGTAGCCCGAACGACCGCCGGGGCGGGGGGGGGGGGGGGGGCCCCCCGCCCCCCCCCCCGGGGGGGGGGGGGGGGCGGCCCCCCCCCGGGGGGGCCCCGGGGGGGGGGGGCCCCCGCCCCGCGGGGTTGGGCACCAG
>NZ_JBIUUS010000023.1:66914-121892 GCF_044742585.1 Kitasatospora sp. NPDC087861 | reverse complement strand
AACTCCCGCTGATAGCACTTCAACAACGAGACCAGACGGCTCCGGTCACGCTCGTCGCAGACATAGAAGAGAGCGGCTCAGGCCCCGTTGATAACCGGCGGGCCGAGGAAGACGACGTTCTCGCGGGCGGTTATGAAGTCCAGTGTGCCCAGGTGCGCGAGTTGTTGGCGTGTCATGCCCCGCAGGTGGGATGCGTCGATCTCCTCGATGGTCTTGACCGAGGGAAAGTGGGCGGCTCGGATGCGTTGCTCGCCGCCGTGGCTGTCGCGGGCGGAGACCTCGCGTTGCAGGCAGGCGACGAGGTATTCGAGGTGGGTCCAGGACTCGGTGCGGGCGCGCTCCGCCAGGCGTTCGGCAGCGTCCAGCAGGGCGGGCGCCTTCATCGCGCGGGAAAGGAAAGCCAGGTCGGCAGTGGTCTGTCGGCCGGTCTGGGCCGTCGGTGTGTCGGTGGCGGTCGTGGTGTTGGGAGCGGAGGTGCGGGACATCAGGTGTCCTCCTTGCCGGCGCCGCCCTCGATGAGGGTGAAGATGCGGTCGTAGGAGCCGAGCTGGCGTTGTTCGACCTCGATGCCCAGGTCCTCGAGGGCGAGGGCGGTCAGGCCGCGGGCCTGGGCGCGGGAGGCACGCTGGTGGATTGCCTGGCCGCGCAGGGTTTCGGCCGCGGCGGCGTGCTCGGGGTCGGTGATGGTCTGGTGCCGGGCCCAGCAGCGGGCGTGGCGGGCGACGGTCTCGCCGGTGCGGGTGGTGGCGGTGATCTCCTCGGTGTCGGCCCGGATGGTGATCTGCTGGCCGATGGCGCGAGGGTGGACGGAGTAATCGCAGGTGCCGACGCGGATGTAGTGGTCGCGGCCCAGGCGGATGCTCTGGGGCCACCAGTGGGGCGGGGCGACCGGTGGCAGGGTGAGCATCGCGCCCCGGTCGGCTTCCCAGCGTTCGGCGGGCCGGCAGCCGATCGTGCGGTGGTGCCGGCGGTTGGCGATCTGCAGCCATGCCGTGAGCTGGGTGTTGAAGTCGCCCGGTCCGGCGAACGTGCGGCCGGGCAGGAAGCTGGTCTCCAGATAGCCGTTCACCCGCTCCACCAGGCCTTTCGCCTCCGGGTCGCGGGGCCGGCAGAGGCGGATCCTGATCGCGAGCAGGCCGGCGAACGCCGCGAACTCCGAGGTCAGCTTTCCCTGGCCGACGCCGCTCTCGTTGTCCCAGACCAACATCTTCGGGACGGCCTGCCAGCCGGACAGCAGCCGCCAGTGCCCATCGATCAGGTCGGCGGTGGTCCGGGACGGCAGCATCCGAGCCGTGATCATCCGTGAATAGCCAGCCACCATGACCAGCACCGGAGGGCGTCCCGTCTGCCCGTAACCCAGCGGGATGTCCGTCGGCGGGAACCACAGATCGCACTGGGCGAGCTCACCCGGCTGGTAGACCGTCCGCGACACGGGATCCACGGGAAGGTAGGCGGGCCGCAGCTCGCGGACGCGTTCCTTGAGGATGGTCAGCCCGCGAGTCCAGCCGATCCGCTCGGCGATCACCGTGGCCGGCATCGTCGGCGTCTGCTTCAGCAGCTCGCGGATGGCCGGCTCGAAGACGTCGACCGCCGATCCCTTCAACGGGCGCTGGTAGACCGGCGGCCGGTCCGAGGCCAGGGCCCGTGCCACGGTGCCCCGGGAGATCCCCAGTTGCCGGGCCACGGCCCGTGCCGACAGACCCTCGGCCCGGTGCAGCCGGCGAATCTCGGCCCAGTCCTCCACGCCGATCACCTCTTTCCTCCTGACTCCCGTACCAGTGAAGTCAGGATGATCAAGAGATCACGCAGTGACCCGCTTTTGATCCGCCGTCCGTGGTCCTCGTTTCACCCGTCGCCGACACCTCCCCGCACCCGCGGGGGTCAGCCGTCTCGCCGAGCAGTGCTGTACCCAGGCCGGCGGTCCTCCCCGCACCCGCGGGGGTCAGCCGGAGGAGGCCGGCGCGTACGCGGGGGCGTTCCTGTCCTCCCCGCACCCGCGGGGGTCAGCCGGACTCCACTGGCCTGTTCGCCATCGAGTGGGAGTCCTCCCCGCACCTGTGGGGGTCAGCCGGGGGGAGGGTGGCTTGTTCGCACTGCCTGAATGTCCACCAGCCGCACGCTTACGACGTTTTCCGAGTGCGGCCGCCGGCGATCTTCCTTCTCTCGCAAGTCAAGTCGGTACTTACGGGGCATTTTGACGCGTAAGTACCGTTTCCCGTTTTCGCTTGACTCCGCACGCACCGTGTCGCAAGCATGGCCGTAACCGCCGGGGGAGGGCCTGTGAAGCGAGGTACCGTCCGTCAGATGTCGAAGCTCGGGCGACGGCATCGGCTGACCGCCGTGGCGGCCGTCGCCGTTCTCGGTGGCGGCTTCGCGGTCGACGCGTGGCTGAACCAGGACCCGGAAGCCAAGGTCTACGAAGGCCCCGTGGCCGGCCAGCTGCTGCTGGTCAGCTCCGACGGCCAGACCCTGACACTCAGCATCGGCTGGGGTTGTGAGAAGCAGCCCGAACTCGTGGCCCGCGAGACCGCCGGCACAGTAAAGGTCTCCCTGCGGCACACCGTCCCCCCGGGGTTCTGCGACCCAGGCGGCATCGGACGGATCACAACCCACCTGAACAGACCGCTCGGGACCAGGGCGCTGAACGACGCCACAGGCAAGCCCGTCATCCACTTCGACGAGCGCAACCTTCTCCGGCCCGCGTTCCTGCCGGAGAACTACTACCCCTATCCTGCGGGCAGGATGGTCGAGTTGCCCGGCCTGGCCCCGCTCCCGACCGACACCCCGGCCTGGGCCAGCGGATACCGGCTGGGAACGGACCCTGAACAGGGGTCCCTGATCATCAGCCAGACTCTCCGGAACAGCACACCACCGACCGGGCGGGCCACCGGCGTCAAGGGCCACCCTGCGACCATCACGCAACCGGATCCTCATGACGGGCCCCGTTCGCTGACCTGGTCGGACGGGACCTACACCTTCGTCGTCACCACCGGCGGCCCCCCACGACTCTCGGACCAGGAACTCATCCACGTCGCGGAGAACCTCGGGTAGCTGCCACCACGACGACGTCCGGCGGGACCGTTCATCGGGCAGGCCCCACCAGAACCGAGGCTGCGCCCGCAGCGGTCAGGGCGCAGTGACCTCGTCGACGCGGGTGATCGGTGCGGCTTCCTCCGTGCCGGATGTTCTCCCGGGCCCGCTGCGGGGCTGAGCGGTTGCGTCGCGCCGAGGACCGGGTCCGGTGGGCTTCGTGGGTGAGTTGTGAGCGCGCCTCCCGTTCGGCGGTTTCATCGAGACCGGCACCGACTGCTACCAGTCCGCCAAGAGCCGCGCCGAGCCGAGCCGTGCCGTGCCGTGCCGGACAGAAGGGAATCAGTTGCACGAAAGCGGCAACAGCCCCCGGCGTGATCGAGTGTCCGTACGGGTGGACTCGGCCGACCACCGCACGGGCTTCCGGCCGGCCAAGGGTCTGTCACGGAAGGCGCAGTGGCTCGTCTTGAGACCGCGATCCAACGCGATCTCCCCGTCCGCGGGCGTGGCACGAGCCGTAGCCACGGGCTTGAGGCGCCTTCCCTCGCGCCTCGTGGGGGCCAGCCGTATCCCGCGTTCGAGCCGTCCTCCCCGTGCCTCGCGGCCGACCGCCCACTGTCGCACGCCACTGGTAGCCGCTGCACGCGGTCGGCGGCGCGGTACGGCTCATCGTTAGCGGTCCGCGTGACCGGTCCGCTCGGATGGGTCATGATCGCGGTCTGCTACGTTCACCTGCACGAATGAATCGCTCGGACGTGCGGTGATGCACACCGCAGCACAGCCACGACCATGCCGATCCGTGGGCGGGCGCAGGCCGGCTGACAGGGGGGACCGGAATCCATGAACGCGTACGCAGGCTCGGACGGGCCGGGAGGGCCCTTCGCCCCTCCGACGGCAGCGCCGCCGCTCGGGCCGACCTTCGGGGTCAATCCGGCCGACCTGGACCTGGCGGCCAAGGCCGCAAAGGAGAGCGGTGAGGCGATGCCGGGCGAGCTCAAGGCGATCCATCAGCCCTCCGACACGGCGGTCGCCGCGCTGTCGGGCTGGCAGGTCGGCGCCTCGCTGCACAACTGCACCGCGGCGTGGGAGGAGCTGCTGAACAAGCTGGCCTCCGAGGTCGACGGGATCGCCCTGAAGCTGAGCCAGACCGCGACCGACTACCGCAACGCGGACAAGAACGGCGCCTCGGGTCTGAAGCCTTCCGGGCTGTTCCCGCAGGGGACGCGCTGATGGTCAGTCTCGCCCAGCTGCGCGACGCCGACCTGTCCGGCCTGGCGCCGGCGGCGACCGCCTACGACACCCTCGCCACCAACTTCGGCAAGCATGTCCAGAACATGCAGCACGAGGTCCTCAAGCACGTCTTCAACGCGAACTGGGTCGGCAACGCCGCCGGCGCCGCCAACGCCTCGCTGCAGCGCACCAGCAATCGGCTGGACGCCGCGCACACCGAGATGTCGGCGGCGTCCGGGCTGCTGCGCGAGGCCTCCGAGAGCTTCCTGCTGGCGCAGTCCAAGCTGCAGGTGGCGTTGCAGGAGGCCAAGGACCTGGGGCTGACGGTCGCCGACGACGGGACGGTGTCCTGGCCGGCGCCGGCCAAGGCCGAGAAGAACGACCCGGACTACAACATCCCCGAGCGGGCGAAGGCGCTGGCGAACCGGATCTCCGGCGCCGTCACCGAGGCGGGCAACGCCGATCAGAAGATCTCGGCGCTCCTGAACTCCCTGACCGAACGCGCCCGCAACGGCACGGGGCTGGAGACGGACAAGGCGGCCGCCGACCTGAAGGCCGTCACGCAGCAGGGCGTCGACCTGATGGCCGCCGGCTTCCCGCCCGCCGGCGCCTCGCCGACCGAGGTCAACTCCTGGTGGCGGAGCCTGACCTCGGCCGAGCAGCAGCGGCTCATCGAGGGGCACCCGGACCTGCTGGGCATGCGCGACGGCATCCCGGCCGTGGTCCGGGACCAGGCCAACCAGCTGAACCTGGCCAACCTCATCACCAAGTACCAGCAGAAGCCGAACCCGACGGACGACGAGAAGCAGAAGCTCAACGGGTTCCTCGCGATCAGCAAGCGCCTGGAGACGGACAGGGACAAGCAGCCCCCGAGGCTCCTGATCGGGATCAGCGAGGAGGGGCAGGGCCGCGGCATCCTGGCCTTCGGGAACCCGGACACCGCGAAGAACGTCAGCGCGTACGTGCCGGGGCTGGGCACCAAGCTCAGCGATGTCGGCGGCAAGGACGGCGACCGCGCCCTGAACGTGCTGAACGCCGCGCAGAAGGCCGATGCCGGCTCCACGTTCGCGTCGATGGTGTGGCTCGGCTACGACCCGCCGCCGGGCCTGGAGAAGCTCCAGGAGGGCGACACCCGGCCCCTTGAGGTGATGGACACCGACCGCGCCACCAAGGGCGGCGCCGCCTACGACAAGTTCATGGCCGGGTTGCGCGCCACCCACGACGGGCCGCCCGCCCACCTCGTCGCCCTCGCCCACAGCTACGGCTCCACCACCGTGGGCCTGGGCGCGCAGATGAGCGGCGGCACCGGCGCCGACGACATCATCCTCGTCGGTTCCCCCGGCACCGGCGCTCAGCGGGCCTCGCAGCTGCACATCGACCCCAGCCACGTGTGGGTGGGCGACGCGGAGAACGACCCGGTCAGCCACCTGCCGTCCAAGGGCCGCGTGGCCAACGACATCCAGGGCGCGCAGCAGGGGGGCATGATCGCGGGTCCGATCGGCAGTGTCGTCAACGGCTACGTCGCCGACAAGATGTACGACTGGTTCGGCCCCGAGAACCAGCTGTGGTTCGGTCAGGACCCGGCCAGCGGGGACTTCGGTGCCAATCGCTTCGCGGTCGCCGACGGACCGGAGATGTCCTTCGACTCCCATTCGAACTACATGACCGACCCCAAGGAGTCGGAGTCGAAGACCCTGGAATCGGTCAACAACATCGGCCAGATCCTGGCCGGACAGTACGACCACGTCACGAGGCAGGACCACCGATGAACCACCGTTCCCGCCCCGCCCCGCGTCTGTCGGCGGCCCTCGCCGTCCTCGCCCTCGGTGCCACCGCCTGCACCGCCGGCGCCGGGGCGGGCCCCGGCCAGAGCCAGGGGAAGACTCCGGGCCCGCTCATCCCGCCCGCCCAGGCCCTGCAGAAGCTCGACTCCCTGCTGGCGGAGACGACCTCGGGCGTACAGCCAGCGCTGCGGTACTGGGACGCCTGGCCGCAGGCCACCGTGCGGTACTCCAAAGGCCTCGACGAGCACTCCCTCGGCTACGCCGCGGCCTCCCGCGAGCGCCACGTGATGACCAAGGTGGCCCCCGGCAAATACGACGCCCTGCTGGCCGCGGTACGCGACACCTGGCAGGCCAAGGGCTACCGGATCGACACGGGGCCCGCCAACCTGAAGGGCTTGTTCGCCACCACGGCGGACGGCTACGGCGTGAGCGTCACCATCCATCCCGCCGGGAACATCGACATCGGAGCCACCGTCAGCCCCGTCCCGGTGCCCGACGGCCGGGACCTGTTCGGCACCCCCACCCCCGACCCGGTCATGGCCAACGGCAACCCGGACGTCCTGCCCAAGTACGACGACCCGTACTGGTCGATCTGACCGCCGCGCCCCGCCGGATCGCCTCCCGCCTCCTCGTTCCGAAAGCCTCCCCATCCCCATGACCCCCGAACAGGCCGTCCAGGCACTCGACGCGCTCCTCGACGAGGCGATGTCCGCCATCCGTCCCCCGCTGCGGTACCGGGACGGATGGCCGTGCTCCACCGAACGGACCGCGGGCCCGGACGACCACTCCCTGGGCTACGCCACCGCCACCCGCGACCGGTACGTCATGACCAAGGTCGCCCCGTCCAAGTACGGCGCGCTGCTGGGCATCACCGAACGCGGCTGGCAGGCCCGGGGATACCGGATCACCGCCGTCAACCCCCGCCAGCCCGCCATGTTCGCCTCCACGCCCGCCGGGTACGGCGTGTGCCTGCTCGTCGGCGCCGCGGGCAACATCACCTTCCAGGCCGGCGTCGGCCCCATTCCCGTCATCCGCAACCGCGACCCCTTCGGCACCTACGTCCCCGAGCCGACCCTGCCCGACGGACGCCCCGACATCCTCCCCCGGTACGAGGACCCGTTCTGGTCGCACTGAACCGCCGCCGGCAGTGTGCCGGGAGGGTCCTCCTCCCGCCTGCGGGGGTCAGCCGATGGCCAGCGCGGCCGAGGCGATGCCCAGCCCGTCCTCCCCGCACCCGCGGGGGTCAGCCGAAGCCCGAGACGGGCCGTGGGGGTGCCACCTCTCCGGCCGTCTGGACCCGGACCAGCTCGCCCAGGCGTCCGCCCCGACCCACGCCATGGCAAAGGTCCAGGGCCTCACGGGCATCGACCTCGACCAGTGGATCGACGCGCAGGGCCGCACCCGCTACGTCGAGGAGCGGATGGTCCTGGACGGGAAGGCGGTCGTCGCCAAGGTGGCCTTCCGCGACTTCGGCCCGGCCGGGACCTTCGTGTGACCGCACCCGTCATCGCCGGGTCTCCCGGTCCTACGAGTAATCGGAATCAACCCACCGACAACGTAAGGACCCGTCAGGCGGCCCCTCGGCTCCCTTCGCCCGTTCACGGCCGCTGAAGCCCGTCAACCCGTCGCGGGCGACGTCTACGCTGGTGGCATGGCCCATGCGAAGACCTCGTACGTCTGCCTGCCCTGCCGGGCTTCGTACAAGCAGCCCTACGACAGGGAACGGCGGCGGATCTGCCCGCGCTGCTCGGAGCCGCTGGCCCACGTGGGGTCGGCCTTCGCCGCACCCCGGCGACGGGACATCGCGGCCTGGCGGACGCTCTCGGTGCTGGTGAACGCGGGCGTGGGTTTCCACAAGAGCTGCTGTGGCGGCCCCGGGTACCGACCCCGCACGCCGCGCGAGGTGCGGGAGCGGATGACGCATGCGCTGCGTACCGGCGAGCCCGTGGCCAAGGCCCTCGTGCGGCGTGCACCCTGATCGGGCACCACCCCTGACGCGCCTCGTTGCGCCGCCGGCCGGACCCGTTGATGCCGGCGGGGACCAGACCGTCCCCGAGAGGCGCACACCTGACGGACGCGCAAGGATCCGTGTGCGCGGATACCGGGTGACGGCGGCGGGGCGTGCTCGGGATGGCGACACCACAGTGGCCCCTGGAGCCGGGAAGGCGCGCCTCCTATCGCGTAGAGGGTCGGCGCCGACCCCACCTCATGCCCGGTACCCGTCCCCCCTGGGGACAGGTGTGCGGCCGCGTGCCGGGCTACTCGGGCGGGCCCGACGGTTCGGGGTCGGCGAGGGGCCAGGTGTCGCGGTCGCGGACGTGGTCGTAGCCGGGGAGTTCGGCGGCGAGGACGTCGAAGTGGGGCAGTGGGGCCCAGAGGGCGCGTTCGCCGATGACGTAGAGGCGGCGTTTGGCGCGGCTGGCGGCGACGTTGAGCAGGTGGGGGGTGCGGGCGGCCCAGGTGCGGGCGCCGGGGCGGTTGCCGCCGAGGACGAGGATGACGACGTCGGCCTCCTTGCCCTGGGCCTTGTGGACGGTGGCGCAGCGCTCGTCCAGGAGTTCGGAGGTCCAGTGGGCGCGGCCGTGGCAGGTGTCGCGGGCCTCGGTGACGAGGGCGCGGAAGGGGGCGATGATGCGCAGGCGTTCGGGGGTGACGCCGTGGCGGTCGAGCTGGTCGAGGAGGAAGGTGAGGGCGCGGCGGTCGCGGTCGCCCCAGGGGGCGTCGGCTGGGCGGGCGGGGTCGTCGGTGTTGAGCCAGCGGCTGGGGAGGAGGTCGTCGCGGTCGGGGTCGGGGAAGCTCTGGGGGCGGGTGCCGTAGACCATGAGGCCGCCGTAGGCGACGTCGTTGCTGACGGTGAACATGGGGTCTTCGCAGCGGCGGTGGACGCGCAGGGGTGAACCGACCCAGACGGTGTCGTCGTCGGCGCCGGCGGGTGCGGGCAGGTAGGTGCCGTAGCGGTTGACGCGGTCGGCGACCGCCTGGGCGGAGGTGGCGGAGGGGAGCCATTCGTCGTCGACGTCGTAGGCGCGCAGGAGGCGGCGTTGGAGGGCGATGGGCATGGTGACGACCGGTTCGAGTTGGAGGGGGTCTCCGACGAGGACGGCGCGGCGGGCGCGCCAGAGGGCGCCGATGGCGGCTTGCGGGGTGGCCTGGCCTGCTTCGTCGACGAGGATCCAGCCGATGGAGCCGCGGCCGAGGCGGGCGAACATGGTGCCGATGGAGGAGAAGGTGGTGGAGACGACGGGAATGAGGAGGAAGAGGGTCTGCCAGGCTCGCTGCACCTCCTCGTCGGGGACGGGGCCGCTGGTGCCCGCCATGAGTTCCATCAGGACCTGAAGGTTGCCGCGGGTCTTCTTGGCGGTGCCGGCGACGAGGGCGCGGTGCAGGTCGAGGGCGCGCAGGAAGAGGTCGCTGCGGGCGGTGGACCAGGCCTCGTCGGACCAGGGGGAGCCGAGTTCCTGGTCGTGGTCGTCGAGGCTGGTCCAGTCCAGGGGCAGGGAGGGGAGGGTGGTGGACGCCTGGCGCAGGAGGCGGTGGGCGGCGTCGAGGTCGGCGGTGGCGGTCTCGAGGTCGCGTTGGGTGGTGTCCGTTTCGCGCCGGGCCTGCCGGACGGCCTCGTGGGCGGCGGACTCCTCGGTGCGGGCGGTGTCCTCGTGCCGTTGGGCGCGGGTGACGGCGGTGACGGCGGCGAGTTCGGTGGTGGAGCGGTCGTGCAGGTCGGCTGCGGCGAGGTCCTCGGCGTGTGCGCACCGGGCGATGTGGTCGTAGGCGTCCTCCAGGGCGGTGCGCTGCTGGACGAGCATCTCGAGGATCTCGGCCTGGGTGCGTTCGCGTTGCTGTTCGGCGGCCTGGCGTTCGGCGGTGGTCTGGAGTAGTCGGCGCAGTCCGGAGCGCAGGCCCGGTTCGGCGACGGGGGGTGCCTCGTGGCGGGCGGTCAGGGCGTCGACGTGCCGGCGGTGGTGGGCGGCGCGTTCGCGGGCTGTGGACAGGTTGGCGCGGGCGGCGGCGAGTGCCTGGCGGGCCTGCGGGACGCGCTGGGCGGCGGTGCGGTGGGCGGCTTCGGCGGCCAGGGTCGCGCTGCCGGCGGTGACCGCGGCCGTGGTGGCGGCGTCGTGGCGGGCTTCGGCGGCTTCCACGTGTTCGTCGGCGCGGCGGACGGCGGCCCGCAAGGCCTCGATGCGCTGTCGGCTCCGTCCTGACCCGGTGTCCGCCAGGGCGGCGGCCAGGTGGACGCGCTCGGTGCGGAGGCGTTCGACTTCGGCCTGGGCCGCCTTGAACGCGGCGACGGCCTGGCGCCAGGAGGGGATCGGCTGGGCGGGTGCGGTGGGTGCGGTAGCCGTGTCGGGTGGGTCGGTGCGACGGTCGCGCGGGGTGCGGGCGGGCGCCGGGGTGCGGGGCGGGATCCAGTCGCTCAGGACGGCGTGCATGCCGCGCAGCGGGGGGAGTCCCGCGTCGGTGCGGGCCGTGGTCTCATCCTCGGGCAGGCGGCCCCACCAGAAGCGCTCGCCGAATTCCTTGCGGTTGGCCTTGTTGCCGAGCACCGCGGCGACCAGTCCCCAGGCGGGTGCGCCGCCGAGCAGGGCGGAGGCGAGGTCGGAGAAGTGGTCGGGGCCTCCGTGCCAGTGGTCGTCGAGGGCGGCGGCGCCGGGGAGTTCAGCGGTGATGTTCTCCACGGCGCCGTTGTTGGAGGAGGTGACGACGATCTCGTAGCCGGTCAGCCTCGGGTCGAGTGCCGAGACGAAGCGCGGGTGGACGCCTTGGCGGTCCCTGCCGCGCCAGGGGCGGCCGACGAACGCCTCCTCGGGCCGTTTGTAGGAGGCCATCACGGTGGCCCGTTCGACGACGAGGGCGGCGACCAGGTCGCGCAGCATGGTGGTCTTGCCGGTGCCGGGCGGGCCGTTGACCGAGAACAGGCCGCCGTCGGTTCCGGCGCGGTCGGCGAGCATGCGGTTGACCGCGAACTGCTGGCTGAGCGCGAGCGGGTGCCCCGCCTTGGCGGGCCAGCGGCCGGCGGGTACGAGCGCGGGGTCGACGCCCGCCAGGACGGTACGACGGTCCTGGCGAAGGTCGGTACGGGTGTGGACGGCGATGTCCCGGAGTGCGGTCAGGTAGGCGTCCAGGGCCGGGCCGAGGCCGTCCCCGAGCCCGGTGCGGACCCGGGCGAGGTCCGGTGGGAGGAGGCTGTTGAGGAACGGCTGTGCGGCGGTGGGCTTGGTTTTGGGGTCGCGCGGGCGGTGGACGAGCCGACTGCGGACACGGATCACGCGCGGGTCGAGGCGGTGCTGGACGCCGCACAGGTGGGCGATCTGGGCGGTCAACGCGACGAGGTCGGCGAACGCGACGGGGCGCGGGCCCGTGTCGGCCCCGTGGTCGGGCGGGGGAACGTCGGCGGCGGGCTCCGCCGACGCCGGGGCCGCCCCGGGGACGGGCGAGCGCTCCTCGTCGACGCCCTCGCGCGCGGGGCGGCGGGCCGCCGCCCAGTCCGCGACCCGGCGCACCAGCGGTTCCGTCGCCCCCTGGAGGGCTGCGCCGGCGACCTCGCCGAACAGCGCGCCGACCGCCGCCACGGCGGCGCCGCCCAGGACCTGCGCGAGCAGTTGCCGCCAGCCGCCCGCCGGGGCGGCGGCCTGCGGCACGGGTTCGGTGCCCGCGGGGGCGGCCTGCGGTGGAGGGCCGGGCGGGCGAGAGTGCCCGGTCGTGTAGGGGATCGGGATGGCGGTCAGCCGCCCCACCGCCACCTCGAACGCCTCGCCCAGCTCCTCGAAGCCGTCCAGCCACCCGGTCGTCGACGGGCCCGGATCGAAGAGGCGGCCCGTCGCCCAGCCGCACGCGGAGATGACGGACGTGCCCTCGATCGGCCGCCCGTGCTCGTCCAGGACCAGGGCGAACATCGCGCTCTGCCCCGACAGCACCAGTTCCTCCGGCGGCACCCCCGGGTACGGGTCGGTGCCCTCCGGCAGCACCGCGATCATCGCCTGGCGCAACAGCTCCAGGTCGAACACCCCGCCGTACACCTCGTGCCGCCACACCATCCCTCGCGGCGCCCGCCACGCCGCCGTCACCGGATGGTCCGACGCCCACGGCAGCGACGGCGCCACCTGGCCGACGGCCGGCGTCAGGTCCAGGACATACGTGTCGGAGGCACGGGGCCTGGAGGTGCGCTGTCTGCGCGCTACCTCCGGGATGGTCGGCGGGCTGAACAACTCGATGGCACGCCAACACTCCAACAGGTCTGCCACCCGCCGGTCCCGCCCCTGTCCGGTCCGCACCCCACTGCCCCCCGTGTCGAACCCGCGGCTCCCAGCCGCTTCGTGTGCCGATCAGCCGGCCGCAGAATCTACCGGACCGGCGGCGGGCAAGCCGAGTACCCAGGTCAGAGGCCGGCGGCGGGCCCGACGGCGTCCGCATCCGCCAGCGGACGGCCGTGGCAACCGACCCCCGACGCCGGGGGCCACACACATAGAGCCACCCCAGCTCACGCGCCAGGCACGCCACGTCCCGACGGCGCTGATACGTGACACGATGTCCCCAGTACGTTGACCCCTCAACAGAGCGTCTGCAGCATCACCACGTTCACGCAACGGCACATCGGGCCGATGGCAAAGAAATGGCAAATCCGCTACTTCGCCCCAGGTCAGGAAGCGTCCTCCCCGCACACGCGGGGGTCAGCCGTCCGAATGCGGAACGGGCCGCCCGGTGGGGGGGTCCTCCCCGCACACGCGGGGGTCAGCCGATGCCGCGCGAGCCGAGGTGGCTGTACAGGTCGTCCTCCCCGCACACGCGGGGGTCAGCCGGGTTGAGTCAACCGGAGTGGAGGAGGCGGCGTGTCCTCCCCGCACACGCGGGGGTCAGCCGGAGGAGCCCGGCGACCCGGACTGGTCCCGGATGTCCTCCCCGCACACGCGGGGGTCAGCCGCGGTGGGCGGGGTCGAGGGCGTCGTGGCGGATGTCCTCCCCGCACACGCGGGGGTCAGCCGTAACTACCCCCGGGGCTGCCCCCGGGGGGTCAGTCCTCCCCGCACACGCGGGGGTCAGCCGTTCTGGGACAGCTCCCGCCGTGTCGTCTTCTCGTCCTCCCCGCACACGCGGGGGTCAGCCGGCGTGTCGTGCGTCCACCGCCAGACGCCGTGTGTCCTCCCCGCACACGCGGGGGTCAGCCGTGGAACCAGGAGGTGCGCGACGACCTGATGCGGTCCTCCCCGCACACGCGGGGGTCAGCCGGCCGGGCAGGACTTCATGCCGCTGGCCCCGGCGTCCTCCCCGCACACGCGGGGGTCAGCCGTACGGGCCACCCGTCGTAGGGGTGCGGTGCTTGTCCTCCCCGCACACGCGGGGGTCAGCCGGACCTCCGCCGCTCCCTCCGGCCGCTCGTGACGTCCTCCCCGCACACGCGGGGGTCAGCCGCAGGCCATGGTCCGGCGCTCGGGCGAGGTGCTGTCCTCCCCGCACACGCGGGGGTCAGCCGGTTGAGCAGGGCGTCCGACCAGCCACCGACGCGTCCTCCCCGCACACGCGGGGGTCAGCCGCCCTGCAAGACACCCTCCGGTCGGCGCATGGCGTCCTCCCCGCACACGCGGGGGTCAGCCGGCCTGGATCTCGGCGAGCGGCTCCGTGGCGTCGTCCTCCCCGCACCCGCGGGGGTCAGCCGTAGAGCGTCGGGAGGCCCATCTGGGCCACCCAGTCCTCCCCGCACCGGCAGGGGGTCAGCTGGCTCGCCACGTGGCGGCGCGGGAACTGTGCGACTCCTCTCCGCCACGGGGGTCAGCCGTACCTGCTTCGGCCGCCATCGGGTGGCCGGCGCCCCGCTCCAGGACAGCAGCACCGCCAGGAGCACGCGGCGCTCAGCCTGCACGGCCACCAGCGCGCGCTGCGCTCCCCGGCGCTGCCGATCGCTCTGGCTACAGCTCCCAGGTCCCGTACCGGCGCTGGTGGGGGTCAGCGAGAGTACGCCATTGGTCGCACCCGAAACTAACACTGCAGCGCCTGAGAACGTTGAAACCGCCGAAACAGGCCAGGCCGAGGCGGCCCGCAACAGCGGGCCCGCTGCACCGTCCGCGCTGTCGCCCGCGCGATCCAAGTCAGAGCGATTCCGTCGTGCCCGAAACCAGCCAGCCCGGCGTGTGCAGTGAGACCTCACGGCGCATCGCCACGTCAACAGGGCCGGTTACCACCCGTGGCTGCCGGGGGAGGACACTGGTTACCGGTCCCGCCCGTACGAGAGCCTCTGGAGGACACGGTGAGCGCCGCCCCCTTGCACGGCCATCACGACGACCAGCAGTCCATCCCGCGCACCCAGGACGCCGTCGCCGCCGCCTTGCCGCCGGCGCAGCGGATGGAGTTCTACCGGGAGATGGGCGAGGCCGACGACGAGACGATCGGTGGCGTCCTGCGGCGTTGGTGGCTGCGCGCCCAGCTGTACCGCGACCCCGAGGGCGACCGCATCCACGCCGACGTCCAGGCCGGCACCGCTCCCGGTGCTTCGGCCGCTTCGGTCCTGCGTCGTCTCGGGGCCCTGTGAGCGAGTTCCCGGACGAGGACGACCCGATCACCGTCTCCCCGGCCGTCGAGGAGTTCCTCGGCGACCCCGGCACACCGGCCGAGGTGTTCTCCGCCGTCGTCGCCTTCCTCGTCGACCTGCGCGAGAACCCCTTCCCACACCTGAGCATGCCGGTCCCCGGACGGCCCGGCATGCACTCGGCGCCGCTACGCAGGGATCTGGGACTGGTGGAGTATGCGGTGGACGAGGGGCAGGATCCGCCCCGGGTCTACGTGTCCCGGATCCTGCGCGCGGACTGACGCTTCCCCCCACCTGTCCGAACGGCCCGCCTACAACAAGCGTCTACGCGCTGTCCGGCCGCTGTTCGAGCAGGCCATCCGCGACCTGGCCCGGGCGACCGGCCTGTGGGCCGAGCCTCGGCCCGGGGACGAACGGCATCGAGACCGTCCCGCACGTGCGGATCACGGCCAGGTCCACCGTCAGCAGGCGCCGGCGGGCGGCCGGAGGGAACAGCACGAAGTGCGTCGACAACGCGATCTGCAGAAACGGCGAAACCGCCCCCGACAGCACGGACAGCACCAGCAGCCCGCACCCGCGGCGGTCAGCCGTGGTCGCCGCCCTGCGCGGACGGGTACGGCCGCTCCTCCCCGCCCCCGCGGGGGTCATCCGATGCCTGAGGAGGACCTGTTGTGGGACTGACTGTCCTCCCCGCGTCTGCGGGGGTCGGCCGCATGAAGGTCGTGGGCCGGTCCGTCTCCAGTTCGCGCTCGATCCGGTCACGCGTTGCGACCGCCCGTGGATCGTCGTAGCCGGCCAGGAGGGCAAGGGCGTCCTCCCGGTGTCGGCGTGCGGTGCGCGGGTTCTCGGTGAGCAGGGCTGCGCTGAGGGCGTCGAGGGCCAGGGCCTCGTGCCAGGTGTCGCCGAGTTCGTGGTGGGCGGTGGCGGCTTGGCGGAGGAAGGCGGATGCCTCCGTGTGGCGGTCGAGGTGGCGGTAGGTTTCGCCGCTGCCATGCCAGGAGAGGGCTTCGCGGCTGCGGTCGCCGAGGCGGCGGTGGAGTACGGCGGCACGCTGGTAGGAGTCCAGGGCGTCGGTGTGGTGTCCGTTGGCCCGTTGGGCGTCGCCGAGGGTGAGGAGCCAGAAGCCTTCCAGTCGGTGGTCCCGCAGGCTCAGGGCGATGTCCAGGGCCGCTTGTGCCGAGGTCAGGGCCCCGACCCGGTCGCCTTCCTCGCGTTGGAGGTCGCTCAGCAGGCGCAGGGCGTTGCCTTCGCCGCGCTGGTTGTCCGATGTGCGGTAGGCCTCGAGTGCCTGGTGAACGGCGGCTGTGGCCTGCTGTGCGCGTCCGGCGCGGTAGTGGGCGCTGGCGAGGTTGGCGAGTGTGGTGGCTTCCCAGTGATGCTCGCCCTGTAGGCGGAAGCCGGCGAGTGCCTGCTCGAAGTACTTTGCCGCCTCGCCTAGTTGGCGCTTGTGCAGGTGGGCCAGGCCCAGCAGGTTGAGGGAGTGCGCCTCGTTGAGCCGGTCCCCGAGGTCGCGCCAGATCGCCAGCGCCTTCCGGTGGTGTTCCAGGCTCTCGTCGAGGGAGTTGGTCCGGGTGTGGCCCATGCCGAGGTCGGTGAGCAGGAGGGCCTGGGCGGTGTCGTTGCCGAGCCGCTGCGCCGCGGCCAGGCCGATTTTTCCGGCCGGGAGCCAGTCCGCGCCCGGTGCCGAGGGGGCCTGGGCGTTCCAGAGCACGGCGGCGAGCTGCCAGGTCAGGTGGTCTTCTCCGGCTGTTGAGGCGGTTCGGACGGCCTGCAGGAGGTTGGCGCGCTCGCGTTCGGCCCAGTCCACGGCGGCGTTGTAGTCGGTGAAGGCCAGCGCTTGGACTCCGTCCGGCAGTGGTGCGAGCGGGAGGCGGGCTTCCGCCGGGCGGAGCCATGGCTGAGCGGCATCGGCCGTGTGCAGGTACCAGCACAGGGCTCTCCGCAGTGCGGCCTGGCGCTCGGCGGGTGGTTCCTCGTTCTGTGCCTGGTCGGTGGCGTAAGCACGCAGCAGGTCATGGAACTGGTAGCGGTCCGGTGCGGTCTGCTCGACGAGGTGGGCGCCGACTAAGGAGTCGAGGAGCTGGCGGGTGCGGCTGGTGGTCAGATGCGCGATCGCGGTTGCGGCGTGGAGTCCGAAGTCGGGGCCGGGGTGCAGGCCCAGGAGGCGGAAGAGGCGGGCGACCTGGTCGGGCAGGGCGCGGTAGGACCAGGCGAAGACGGTGCGGACGGCGTCGGCGTCCTCGTCGTCTCCCACGCTCAGGGCGTCCCACAGGGCGGATTCGTCGCGCAGGTCGGAGATCAGGTCGTCCAGTCCCATGTGGGGCAGGCTCGCGGCGCGTTCGGCCGCGATGCGCAGGGCCAGGGGCAGTTGGGCGCAGAGCCGGGCGAGTTCGGTGAGCTGGGCTGGGTCGTCCTGTGGCCGGTGGCCCGCGGTGACGGTGCGCAGCAGGGCGACGGCTTCGGGTTCGGGCAGGGTGCCGAGAGTGAGGCGGCGGGCGCCGTCGCGGACGGCGAGGCCGGAGAGGCGGCTGCGGCTGGTGACGACGACCAGGCTGCCGGCGCTGCCGGGCAGGAGGGGGCGGACCTGGCTGACGGTGGCGGCGTTGTCGAGGACGATCAGGACACGGCGTTCGGCGAGCAGGGAGCGGTAGAGGGCCGCGGCTGCGTCGGGGTCCTGCGGGAGGGACTGGGTGTGGACGCCGAGGGAGGTCAGGAAGCGGTGGAGTGCTTCCTGGGCGGTGACGGGTCGGCCGGGGTCGTAGCCGCGCAGGTTGACGTAGAGCTGTCCGTCGGGGAAGCGGCTGCGAGCCTGGTGGGCCCAGTGCAGTGCGAGTGAGGTCTTTCCGGCACCTGCGGTTCCTGCGATGACGAAGACGTGGGCGTCGGCCGGGTCCTTGCTTTCCTCGGTCAGGATGGCGTCGAGCAGGCGGAGTTCGTCGACGCGGTTGACGAAGCCGCGTACGTCGGCCGGCAGCTGGCGGGGTGTCGGGGTGGCGTTCTCGCGGTCCGCGGTGCTGTGGAAGTGGACGCCTCCGCTGATGTCCCTTGCCTGGACGACGTCGTGGGCCGACGATCCGGACAGCGCGGAACGCGTGCTCCCGGGTCCGCCGCTGCTCCCACTGTGCGCGTCTGCCACGTTGCTCCGCTTCTGTGTGGGCGGGGGAAGGCGCGCCACTTCACGGTCGAAGTAGGTCAGCACGTCTTCACCTGTCCGGTGGAGATCCTCGATGTAGTTCTCCCAGCGGAGGACGATATCGGGATCTGTGTAGCGGATCGCGCCGATTGGGATTCCTGTTGCCGAATACAGGACCTGGTAGAGGGTGCGACCGCCGAGAATGACGATTTCCGGCAGCGGCCCGAATTCCTCGGAATCGGCCAGTGCCTCGGCGTTGACGATACTGATCCTCTCGCCGCATTCGGCGCGGATCCGCAGCGAATGCAGCTCCCACTGCAGATAGGCCGTCAGCGGCTTCTCGACCACCCGTACGCGGTGGAAGAAGGACTGGCGCTCCTCGTCCTCCCGGCCGATCTCGAGCAGCGCCTCGCGCCTGTTCTCGAGGAGCCGCAGCGCCTCGTCCCAGTCGCCGCGCAGGACGGCCTCCCAGCTCGGGCTGCTTTGCTCCTCGAAGTGCTGGCGCCGCTCCAGCTTCCAGGAGTCCCGGCCGCGGACCTGCGCATCCCGCTCACGGAAGTCGCGTTTGTAGTCCTGCCGGGCGAGGCTCTCGCCCCACTCGGACCGCAGCTCGGGGGCCTGCCGATCAGGCATCCGCGATGTCCGTTTTCGCCGCGCGGAGCATGAGGCCGGGGATGACGACGAGCCGCTCGTCAGGGCCGATGACGACGTCTTCGGGCAGCCGGCCGCCGTAGTTCTCGGTGAGGTCCCGGCCGATCACGGCGATGTCACCGTTCGAGAGCTGCCAGATGTCCGGGCATTCGTTCCGGCCTTCGGACACCCCGAGCTCTTTCGCGGACTTCCCCAGGCGCTTCTCGAACGAAACGGAAGGATCTACTTCCCATGCACGAGCCATGTCTGCCCCCGTTTGTTTCTGCCCTCGACACAGAGCTGCGGGTTCGGCATCCTACACCTGAAGGCTGGTCAGGGAAATATGCAGTACATTCGCCATGTACTCCTAAATGATCACCATCGCGGCACAATCGGCCTGTTTTGTGGCGGTACTCGTCCACGTCCGCAACCGGCCCGGACAGATCCTTACGCCACACCTGGCGCGCATCCGGCTCAACTGCCGGAGACACCAGCCGCAACCGCCACGTCCGGAACCGCCACGGGGAGCGCGAGCTGTTCCCGATCGGGCCCACGCCGGCTCTGATTCCACGCACCTCACGTCGCCCGGTTCACGGCCTCGTGCACCCGCTTCGACCGAATCCGACCCGCCCCAGCGACTCCAAACCCACACCTCTCAGCACTCACGAAACTGCTCGGACAACAGCTACTGGCCGGTTCGCCCGCCCGACGACAGCGAACCGTACGTGTGGGGCTACCGCTCCCCATGTCACCGACACGTGGGATGATTCGCAAGCCCTTTGACATCTCAACAGCTCAAACGGCGACGTTGTAACGTCCGCACAACAACGCGCCAAGCTATGCAAAGAAATGACAAAGCCACCACAACGCCCCAGGTCGCGAAGGGTCCTCCCCGCACCCGCGGGGGTCAGCCGGTCATGACGGGGGCTCCTCGGTCAGCTGGTCTGTCCTCCCCGCACCCGCGGGGGTCAGCCGCACCTGCGGGTAGCAACCGAGATCGCGTACGGGTCCTCCCCGCACCCGCGGGGGTCAGCCGGACGTTTGCCCGCGTTCCGGCCGGATCATCGGGTCCTCCCCGCACCCGCGGGGGTCAGCCCTCGCGTTCGGCCCGCGCCCGGTCTTCGCGCTCCGTCCTCCCCGCACCCGCGGGGGTCAGCCGTACATCTTCATCCCCTGGCGGCTGGAGTCGGTGTCCTCCCCGCACCCGCGGGGGTCAGCCGTGCGGTCGCGACGGTTGAAGAGACCGTCGTCGGTCCTCCCCGCACCCGCGGGGGTCAGCCGTCAAACACCCTCCGCCTCTTCTGGCCATGGGCGTCCTCCCCGCACCCGCGGGGGTCAGCCGCGTAGGGAAGGGCCTCGCGGCCCAGCGCACCCGTCCTCCCCGCACCCGCGGGGGTCAGCCGGAGCGGGCCGCCAATCCAGCGGAGTTCGGCGCGTCCTCCCCGCACCCGCGGGGGTCAGCCGTCGAGGTCGGCGGGGCCAGTGCTGATGGTCGCGTCCTCCCCGCACCCGCGGGGGTCAGCCGAGCTGAATGGTGCCCTTCGCCCGGCTGAGCCGGTCCTCCCCGCACCCGCGGGGGTCAGCCGCCTGGCGTACGTGGACGAGGCGACCCTGATTCGTCCTCCCCGCACCCGCGGGGGTCAGCCGTACGGGCCACCCGTGCCAGGGGTGCGGTGCTTGTCCTCCCCGCACCCGCGGGGGTCAGCCGTACGGGCCACCCGTGCCAGGGGTGCGGTGCTTGTCCTCCCCGCACCCGCGGGGGTCAGCCGTTGGCGACGAAGACCGGCAGCAGGATAGTGATGTCCTCCCCGCACCCGCGGGGGGTCAGCCGCCGCCCGCTCCGATCCATTCGGCGAGCTCGTAGTCCTCCCCGCACCCGCGGGGGTCAGCCGGAAGCGGACCGGATGGACCTGCTGCACCGGCTGTCCTCCCCGCACCCGCGGGGGTCAGCCAAAGGTGGACGATGACACCGAGCGGGACGCCAAGTCCTCCCCGCACCCGCGGGGGTCAGCCGGTCCACGTCCGACCACTCAGACTGGGGTCGTCGTCCTCCCCGCACCCGCGGGGGTCAGCCGCCGCCCGCTCCGATCCGTTCGGCGAGCTCGTAGTCCTCCCCGCACCCGCGGGGGTCAGCCGTCGTACCAGCGGATGGGCTGCTTCCCGAAGGCGTCCTCCCCGCACCCGCGGGGGTCAGCCGCTCGCCGGCCTCGCCGGGGGGCGGCCTGGACGGTCCTCCCCGCACCCGCGGGGGTCAGCCGTCCAGGCCACGGTGGCGGCCGCCGCCGGGCAGGTCCTCCCCGCACCCGCGGGGGTCAGCCGATCATCAACGGGCGCGTCTACGTGACCCGGATGTCCTCCCCGCACCCGCGGGGGTCAGCCGCTCAGGATCGCGGAAGCGCCGCGGACCGGGCTGTCCTCCCCGCACCCGCGGGGGTCAGCCGCGGCGTATTCAGACGGCGGTGTTGGGCGGGGCGTCCTCCCCGCACCCGCGGGGGTCAGCCGGTTCTCGACAGCGCTGCCGCGTAGGCGAGTTGATCCTCCCCGCACCCGCGGGGGTCAGCCGAGTTCCAGGCCGGGAAGATCTCCATGGGCGACGTCCTCCCCGCACCCGCGGGGGTCAGCCGGAGACAGACCATGACCCAACTGACCGAGTACCGTCCTCCCCGCACCCGCGGGGGTCAGCCGCGGCGCCCGGTCTCCTGGTCGGTGAGGGGGCGGTCCTCCCCGCACCCGCGGGGGTCAGCCGGCCGGCCGGGTGGTCGGCGGCAGCCGGTCCGGGTCCTCCCCGCACCCGCGGGGGTCAGCCGCACCCGCTGGTCATGCTCGTACGGGTTCTGGAGTCCTCCCCGCACCCGCGGGGGTCAGCCGACACCGCCCAACCTGGACGACCTGATCGCCATCGGTCAATCGCTGGTCGTGTCGACCTGGCGTCTGTTCCACGGGTAGACGGGTAGGCCCTGGCCAGCCGGACCGCCGTACGGCGGCCAGGGAGCGGCGGTGCCTACTCGGCCGGCGGCGGGTTCTTCTGTGGGGTCATGTCGTCCTCCTCGGTCTCCAGCGCCACCGGGACGTCGTCCGGCGGCATCGTGGGGCGCTTGTTTGCCCTCGTGGGCCCTCGGGTCTCGCGGCGCCGCGCGGACCACTGGCCCTGCTGATCGGGTGGAATGGTGGCGCTCCCGTGGCGCGGTTCCGATCATTCGGCTGGGCAGCCATCACCACCCCTCGCGGTCCATCTCCTGGAGTGCCGCCGCGGCCTCGCCCGCTCGATGGAACGCATCGTCATACGTCGCGTCAGATGTCGCGGCCCGTCCGTCCCGGGTGGCGTCCACCAGGTGGCCCAGCTGCTCGAAGAACGCGTCGTCCGGGTCGCTCATGCACTTCTCCGTGGGGGGTGCTTGCGGGCGGTGATCACGACGTCTGGCTCGTCCAGTGGCGGGCAGTGCTCGACCGCAGCCGTGTACGCGGTGAGGTCCCCCAGCCACCGACCGCGGACCCAGCGCCCGCAGACGGGGCACACGCCCCTCTCCGTCCGCTCCTCGGCCTCGACCTCGGCTGGCGTCCCGCTGACGACGCTCACTCCACGGACTTTCGGGCCGGCCCGCTCTGGTAGTTCGCGTTCTGCACCTGCCGGCGAATCCACTCGCACGCGGTCGACTCGGTGGGCAGCCAATCGGTAGCCGGGTAACCCGTCACCAGGTCCAGGACGATCCACTGGTCAGGGTGGCCAGCTGGGCGCTTCACCAGCTCCGGGCGGTAGCGGGCGGCGACGCGCTGCCGACAGGTCAGGCGGTCGCCGTACGACACCCGCACGACAGCGACAGCATCCCCTTCGAGGGCGAGCGTCCAGTCCGTGGCCTCGTCGCCGTGCATCCAGTTTTCCAGGTCGCGCGTGTCGCCGCTGCCCACCAGCCGCTCCATCGCCCGCAACTGGTACTCGCCGATCGGCAGCTCGCGCAGCGTCTGCCACAGGATGTCCAGAGCCTGCAGTGCCGGCGCGGTGACCGGCTCCAGGTGACCGTCCACCGCAACGGTGAGATCGTCGGTCAACATGTCCTCTCCTTGGTGCACTTCGGGTGGGCCACAACGGCCCAGCCGAGCGGGGCCTGCCCGGGGCTGGTGGGGGTGTAGACGTGACCTGTGGGAACCAGCTCGCCGCCCTCGCCGCCGCAACGGATGCAGGCGGCGCCCTGGAGTTGGGCACGCGTCGGCGGCGGCGCCGTCTCGGGCATGCGACCCCCACTGTCAGTGAGCCGACGCCACCGGTCGGTGACAGGGGTAATCGTCGTCCGGACAGCGGACGTCCTGAAGGCCTTGCAGAGGACTCTTAGCGGACGTTGAGAGGCCTCATTGGCTCATCACATGTCCAGGGAGTCCCCGAACTGTCCTCCCGAGTCGTAGGGTTGACCCATCATCGGCTCGTGCGGAGGAGATCGTGCCCAACACCGCGCTAAAGGCGGCCCGCCAGGCCGCCGGCTACGCCAGCCAGCAAGCGCTGGCCGACGCTCTCACTCGGGCGGCCCGGCAACTTGGCATGAGCAACATCGTGGTTAGTACCCGCCAAGTTCGCCGTTGGGAGTCCGATACGCCGCCGTGGCCCGGCGGCGACTATCAGCAGCTCCTCACCCACGTCCTGCGCCAGCCGATCGAGAGCCTCGGGTTCCGCGCCCCCTGGAACCGGTCCCAGGCGGTACCTTCCCCGTCATTCTCAACGACACCGTCCCCTATGACACCGACGGCTCTTCGCGGCACGCTGCCCCGACCGTACGGACCCGCTGGTACACAGCCCGGCACCGTGGGTGCCGACTACGCCATAGTCACCGAGGCCCATCGACGGCTCTACCTGTCTACGGCCCCAGCCACCCTCCATCCAGCCGTTGCCGCACACGCCGATCTCGGCACAGCGTTGCTCGGCGAGACCGACGGGGTGGCCCGCCGCGTGCTGGCCTCGGCCCTCGCCGAGTCGCTGCTGCTGCTGGGCCGCATCGAGTTCTTCGACCTCCGCCAGTCCGACGTTGCCGATGCCACGTTCGTCCGTGCGCTCCAGGCCGCGGGGGAGGCGAACGACAACTTGCTCGGCGCCGCCATCCTCGCGCACAGCGCATTCGTCCCCGGATGGGCAGGGCGCCTCAACACCGCACGCGAGCGTATGCAGGCCGCCCGTACCTACGCACGTCGGGCGCCAGCCTCCGTGGAGCTGCTGGCGTGGCTCAACGCCGTCGAGGCGGAGTGCCTCACCCGGTGCGGCGATCACCGCGGCGCCCTCGCGCTCCTCCGCCACGCCGAAGACGTTCTCGCGGCCGGCGGGGAGACAGTGTCGCCAGACTGGTTCACCTGGTTCTCGGCAACCAGATTGCACGCCTTTCGCGGCAACACCGAGCTACTGGCAGGCTTGATCCCACAGGCCCGAACAACCCTGGAACAGACGCTCGCCGAACTGCCCGAGACCGACGGCAAACAGCGAACCGTCGTCCTGGGTGATCTGGCGTCCGTAGAGGCCGCAGCCCGACGCCCAGAGGCCGCGTGCGTCCTGCTGGAGCAGGCGCTAGACCAGCTCGCGGTCACCTGGTACGCGACCGGCATGGAGCGCGTGCGCGAAGCCCGCCGAGCGCTCGCCCCATGGCAGGACTCGGCGGCCGTCCGACGCGTGGACGACCGCCTCTACTCCTGGAGCGCGACGCTCAGCTCGCTCCAGCGTTAGCCTTCGCGATCAGCTCCGGCAGCTCGGCCAGCGAGTCGATGCGGAACGTCGCCTCGGCGGCGGCCGGGTCGTGCTGCTGAATCCATCCCCACGGCCCTCGCCGGATCAGGGCCGTCTGCATTCCCGCCCGGGCAGCGGGGAGGACATCGTTGTCGAGCCGATCGCCGACGTAGAGAATCTCGTGCACCTCGGCGGGCACCACCTCGGCGACCCGCTCGAAGAAGGTGGGATCGGGCTTGCTCGCACCCCAGTCGTCGGAGGTCCCGATCAGGTCGACGTCGCCAGTGAACAACTCGCGCAGAATCCCGCCGGCGCGAACTGTCTGGTTCCCGGCGATGGCCAGCCACAGGCCATCCGCCCGGAGCTGGGCAAACGCGGGCCGAACGTCCGAGTAGAGGTCCTCCTCGCCGAAGTGCTCCGGCTGGCCGGCCTCGGCGCGGCGCTTGCGCTCCTCATACAGGTCGAAGCCGGGCCGGAACACCTGGAACGTCTCGCGGTAGTCGCCGCCCTGCGCGATCACTGCACCAAACTGGGCCACGAACGTGTGCCTTGGCACGCCGAGCCAATCGGCCCAGGTGCCGTACTCCCTGGTCTCGTCTACCAGGCACTCCCCAACGTCGAACACCACAGCGCGAATCATGCTCGCAGCGTACCGAGGAGAGGGCGTCCCGTCGGCGTCCTCTTATCTGATGCCGGTCGTACGGTGGCGGCATGGCCGACATCGAACCCCCCGCTGACCTGCTGTCCCTCCATGTCGCCGCGCTCCAGGCGGACCGGGCGATGACCGCGGTGCGGTTGGCCGGCGGCGATGTCGAGGCCTACATCGGCGCGGCGGAGGATCTGCGAACCCACCCGATCTGGGAGCAAGCCCGCGCCGAGGGCAAGCACCAGAAGCTCTTGCAGGCCAGCCTTGATGCGGCGAAGCGGGCACTCGACGACGAGCAGGCCTGACCGGTGTCCTCCCCGCACCCGCGGGGGTCAGCCGAACACCTTCCTCGTGGTGAAGTGACCCGACCGCACCTTCGAGATCCCCTGGCGCCAGGACGGCATCGACGCCCAGGTCGAACTCGACCCCGACCGGTCCGTCTCCGCCTGGTTGGCCGTCAGCGTCGCCACCCTCGACAACGGCAGCCTGCACGCCGTCCCCGGCTCCCACCACTTCGGCTACCTGCCGTTCTCCTCCGAGTACGGCGCCGAACGCGGCCGGGCCGACCAGGCGACCGGCTTCACCGCCGACGCCTCGACCCCGCCCTGCCGCTTCGCGCCGGCACCGCCCTGCTCATGGACAGGCGCCTGCTGCACCGCTCCGGCACCAACACCAGTGACGGCGCCCGCGTCGGCCTGAACGTCCGCTACATCGCCCCCGGCGGCATCCGCCGCCGAGGCCGCCGAAGCGCTCGCTGATCTGCACTCCGTCGGCTGGCCCCGTAGCGACCTCCAGCCTCCTCCTATCGATGGTGCCGGATCACTGCGGCCACCCTGTTGATGCGCGGTGCTGCTTTCAAGTCCGCCTCGGAGGATGGATTCCGACCGGCTCCCGGGCCGGCTGTTCGGTGCCGCCCCGGGAGCCCGGGCAGTGGCCGCGGGGCTGCCCGGCGGGGTATCAGCCGCCGGTGCCGTCCGTCCGACGGTCGTCGGCGAGCTCTGCGGTGTAGCGGGCGGCGGCCTCCGCCAGCTGGCGAGTCGTCCGGTCGGACTCGGTGCCGAGGTGGCCGGCGACGGTGCGGTGGGCCGTGTTCAGGTCGCCGTTCAGCAGTTCGCTGGTGATCACCAGGGTGTTGTCCGGGGGCATGTGACGTCGGGACATCCGTTGCTGGACCTCGTCCATGCCCGCGCGTGCCAGCGTCTCCCGCAGTTCCTCGGTCACCGGGGCCAGCCACAGGGCCCGCAGCGCGTACTCGCCGCGGTCGGCGAAGGTCGCGTGGAGTCCGGTGAGCAGTTGTGCCGGGTACTCCTCGACGGGTTCGGCGAATTGCGGGTAGTCCTTGGCGAATTCGTCCCAGTCGACCTCGAGTCCGGTGATCTGCTGGGGGAGGACCGGCCAGCGCGACCAGCTCTCGTCGGACTGGGTGACGACCTGCCGAAGCAGGTCGTAGGACACCTCGGCGGTGCGCGAGAGCAGGATCGCGTCGTGGAGGTCTTTGCCCTGCGGGTGGTTGTCCGAGACCAGCCACAGGATCTTCCAGGCGAGGGAGAGCTGGGGCGTGGCCGCGAGCAGCGGGCCGGTGACGCCGGGGAGCTGGTAGGACTGCGGTGGGACGGGCAGGTGCTCGGTGAAGACGAAGTCGAGCTGGACGGTGCCGCCCGGGATGCCCGGTGCCGACCATGGCAGGACGAGCCTGCGCCCGGGGATCCTGCTGTACGTCCAGATCTCGTCGCTGACCGCCTGGTCGGCGTGCAGCCGCACCGTGTCCGAGAGCCGTTCGGCGTCGACGGCGAGCTCCTCGAGCATGTGGTCCGTGCGCTCGTCCTCCAGTTCCCAGTCCGCCGGGCGGACCACGAAGTCCAGGTCTCCCGGCTCCCGGGCCTGCTCGCCGTACCAGGCCCGCAGCAGGACGCTGCCGCGCAGCACCAGGTGGTCGGCCCACGGTGAGGCGGCGACGGCGGACAGGACGGTGTTCAGCGCTTCGCTCCGGGCGGTGAGCCAGCGTTCGGCGAGCTGTGGGTCGGTGAAGGCCGGTTCGCTGGGACGGAGGGCCCGGCTGTACCCGGCGAGGGCGGGGTCGAAGACGGGTTGCTGGCTCACCGTCTCGTCGTCGATCGGCCTGATGCTCCTGGGCAGGTCCCGGTTCTCCCGGATGTCCTCCGGCGGTGGCTGTTTGGGCAGCAGGACATCCTGCCAGGGCCCGTATTCGAGTTCTTCCCATGCCACTGGCGGGTGGGGCTGGGGCTGGTTCTCGGTCATCTCGGGTCTCCCTCTGCGTACGGCCCGACGCTGTGCTCGTGCGCATGCTCGCGATCGCGTTGCTGTTCGTGTTCGTGTTCGTGCTCGGATATCCAGCCTGCGTCCAGGGCCTCGTCGCTGTCCGTGACGACGAACTCGCGTTCCACCGACAGCACCTCGTGGCCGTCGGCGGCGAGGTCCCGCAGCAGCGCCTCCAGACGGAGTCCCGCGGCGCTGAGGCCGACCAGGCGGCACCGCTGCGTCACGAACCACTCGCACCGGCCGTCCTCACGCACCCGGCGCGGGTTGCGTGACAGGTGCGCACCGTGCCGGACGACCAGCTCGGTGAGTCCGGCGAGGCGGGCGGAGTCGGCTGCGGAAGCCCGGCCCGGGAGCAGCAGCTTGACGTGGTGCTCGAAGTACCGGCCGGACCCGTGCGGCACGGCGTCCTCGTCCGAGACCGGGACGCCCTCCGCCCACGGCGTGGCCTCGATCTTCGCCCGCAGGACGGTGAACCCGGCCCGGGCCAGCCGGCCCACGGTCCGGGAGGTCGCCGCGGCGACCTCGTCCAGCGTGCCGCCGGCCCGCAGGGTGAGCATCGGCTGTGAGGGCACCGCACCGCGCGCCAGCAGGATGTGGGTGAACTTCAGGCCGTGGCCGTCGGCCCACGCGGCCAGCGCCTCGGCTGCACCGGGCGCCACGGTCAGGTGCACCTCGAAGTCGCCCCGGACGTCGGGCGGAGCGAGCCGGTCGTCACGGCGCTGGTCAGGACGGGTGTCGAGCATGGAGGGCATCCTGCCAAACCCCTACGACAACGCCTCACGTGCCCGGGCGCTGAGCTCCTCTCTGCGCAGGCGGGTTCGGCCGGTCGGTCGCCCGGTCCTTCGGGAGGGACTGGCGGGATCCGGCGCTGTCGGCAGTTGGGGTGCCGGAACGGGGACGGTGGTCGGCCATGGGGACGGATGAGCGCGGAAAGGGCCGTCAAGGCCCGGGTCCGGCGGCAGCCGGACTTCCGTGATCGGCGCGGTGAGGCCCACTCGGTACGGTGTGCATCCGACGACGGCGACCGGCCCGGGCGGCGGAAGCGGCACGGATCGTCAGACCGCCGGGGCGAATGCAGCTGGGGTGCGCAACGGCAGCGGTCGAACCGTGTCCACCGGAATCAGGCTACTGCTGTCGATGTCAGCGGCGGGTACTAACGTCCAGAGTATGGGCTTCACCAGCGTTTGGGCGATCACCAGCCACTCGGATTCCTTTATCTCCGACCTGTCTCCCCGGTTACTGCCCGCTATGGAGGCGGACCGGTCCCAGCCCCGTGCTCAAGAGCGATGGGAACGCTGGCTGCAGGCTCCTCTGCCCGACTACCGGACCTGGTACAGGAGTTCAGGGTCCACGCTGGCCGACAATGCCGCAGTGGAATCGTTCCGGGAGCTCACCGCCCCAGGGCTCAACGTTGACGATATGTGCTGCGGAGAGGCCGATCCGGACTTCTGCGTCATCGACGATGTGTGGACGAATCAGCCAGGAGACGGCCTTTTCGCCTCGGCCAATTCCAAGGAGTACGCAATCGCGTCGCTGTTCCATGCCATCGGCCCGGCCCGTGCTTCCCTCATTCCGGGCTGGTGCGGCAACTTCCTACTCACCTCCGCCCAGGTCCGCCAGACCTTGCCGCGCGTGGAGCGAGCCCTCACCTTCACCGAGGCTGAACGTTCTGCGGCGGATGCTCAGGACTGGCTGCACTACTCGCCCCGAGAGGAGTCTGTCCTTGACGGCCCGCTGCGGCTGTGGCGCGCCGCGGCCGAGATCGGGCTCGGCTTGTGCGGCGTGGCGGTACACGTTTCCTGACTCCCTTGGCCCAACTGGGCTTCCTGGAGGGGGTCTTACGCTTACGCTCTTGGCTTCCCGCTGGTCGGGCTGACGGGCGGCCTTGCTGACCGAGCTTTCGGATATGCGTCCGTGGCCCGGTCGTCGCGCCTCACCCGCAGGGTCGAGCAGGTCGTCTTGTCAGCCGCCAGTCCGCAGATCACGCAGGCCTTCCTCGAAGGCCGGGAGTGCGTAGTGCCCGGTGCCGTGCCCTGGCATCTCGAGCTTCTTGAGCTGTCCGCCGACGATGTGGGAGACCAGCGGTACCGGGAGTGCGTCAGGCCATAGGCCGGTGCGCTTGCCCTCCGTGAGCACCCGGCGGAATGCGCCGGTGGATCCCCTCAGGCTTCGGCCGTTCGCCTTCAACTCCTCTGCGGCGCACTCGCCTTCGCCTTCGAGGACCTGGAGGAGGATCTGCTGTGCGCGGGGCGGCAGGCGGTCGAAGTACGAGCGGGCGCGTTCGGGGGTCCAGCGGTCGTCGGGCTCCGCAGTCACGACGGCGGCCGGCATGGCGGCGAGGGCGAGCAGCTTCTCGAGTGCCTCAGGGGTCGGATTCTCTACGGTGATCGTGATCTTCATGGCGGACAGCCTCGCAGCTCAGATACCTGAACACAAATAAGCACGACAAACACGCCAGAGACGAGAGGAGCCGCTTCGAGCGCTTCTTATGTATCAGACTCTGCATTGCGTCCTCTAACTGAATTTAGAGGACGCAACACAGGACCTGGTACAGATAGGCTGTCCCGGACGGATCATCAGCCCGCCACACCGAATGGAGAGCGCCTGTGGACGCGGACGCGGAGAACCTGCCTGCTCTGGTGGAGCGCGCCACCAAGGTGGTGATCGGCGAGCTGGTGGACGACAGTCACGTCCTCGTGCCGTTCGCGCTCGACGGGGTCGACCCGAACGAGACGCTGACCGAGGACGCAGCCGACGACCTCGCCTCCGCCCGGCCGGCACGCACCAGTCAGACCTACGCCGAACAGTGGCGCTACTTCGCCCGCTGGTGCACCGACAACGGCCGCCGCCCGGGGCCGCGCACCAGCGAGGCGAACATGGTCTCCTACATCTCCCACCTACGCCGCCTCGGCGGACGCGACGGCACGGGCGCGCCCGTCAGTTCCCTACGCCTGGCGATGGCCGCGATCCGAGACGCCAACGCCCGGGCGGGGTACGAGAGCTGGCCCCCGAAGAAGGCGACCGCCGAACTGATCCGCAAGCAGGCCGCCGACCACGCCCGCACCCGCCGCACCCCGAAATCGAGCCCACCCGTCGACGCCGCCCGCATCGCCCACCTCCAACAGGGCACGACCGCCGACATCCCGCTCGCCCGCTGGCGCGACCTGACGATCCTGCACCTCGGCTATCGAACCCGGGCCCGCCGCTCCGAACAGGCGGCCTACCGAATCGACTCCATCGTCTTCGAATACCCGGAAGACGGCACTGAACAGATGGTCGTCGGCAAGCGCACTAGCAAGAACGACCACTGGTCCACCGGCCGCGAGTACGTCATCCGCGACCCGGTGGCGATCACCGTCGTGCGCACCTACATGTCATTGCTCGCCGAACTCGGCCAAGCAGAGCCGCAATTGCCGCTGCTGCGCGGCATCACCCGGTGGGGCCGGCTCATGCCCGTCCCCGCCTCCGGAACCGGCATGACCGGCCACGCGGTGAACCGCGCCTTCAAACGCATGGTCACCCGCACTCCCGGCTTCGATGCCAAGAACGCCACCAGCCACGGCCTGCGCGCCGGCGTCCCCGCCGACCTCGCCGCCCAGGGCTACAGCGCGGCGGAGATCCTGGTCATCACCGAGGACTGGAAGTCCACCACCATGGTCGAGAAGTACGCCAAGGCCGGCCTCCGCCGCGCAGGCAAGGACAACCTCGGCCGAGCCCAACAGGCCCTCGACGCCCTGGTCGTCCCGCCGCCCCACCGTGACAGATAGGACAGGCAGAACCAGTTGCCCAAGTCGGCGTCTATGTAATTCGAACTATTCTCGGGCAACCAGTCACACGGTGTCGAGAAGGCGGTACGAGGCTGAGTGGTTTCACAGCCTCCAATGATGACTTGACGTGGTCGATGATGGGAACGCTACTTCACCTGTCGATCGTCTCTCGCATCACACCCCTGCCCCCTGACGTGCTGGATCGGCGATGATCATGACCGTGCGGTCGTCCTCATCACCCCTGGGAAGGTTGGCAACACCAGGACAGCAGGCCATGGACACTGCCCTACTGACTTCGGCGTGTCAGGGTGAGGTTGGAATGTCGAGGGTCAGACCGGTGCCGGCTATGAAGCCGTCGAGGGTGTCGGGTCGGTGCTGCAGGCGTTTGAGCCGGTTGCGTACGAGGGTCTCGAGGCGGTCGAGGGCGACCACGGCGAGGTTGGCCAGGCTGTGCTTGATGTGTGCCCAGACCCATTCGACGGGGGTTGAGGTCGGGTGAGTAGGCGGGGAGCAGGAACACCGTCAGCCAGGCACGCTCGGCGATCAAGTCGCGCATGGCGTGGGAGACGTGGGTGTTCAGGCGGTCCCAGACCAGCACGATCGGTGCCTTGACGAGCTGGTGGACACCGTCGACCAGGGCGATGAAGTCGCGCTCGCCCATGCTGCGGCGCTTGCCTCTGCCCGCCGGGTGGGTGCGCAGGCGGTGGCACAGCCGGGTGCGGGAGCCGGGCCGCATGGCGATCAGCCCCGCCACCGACAGCCGTCCCGAACGGCGAGTTTCTCCAGACAGCGCGGCGACAGACGGCACCGCGACCCACCCGAGCCGCGAGAGGCCAGAGCCTGCACACCGCCATCCCGCCACAACTCATGCCACTGGTAAGCCGACTTCGGGCTCACCCGCAGACGCCGTGCCACTTCCGACGGCTCGATCCTCTGCTCGAACAGCTCGGCCGCCTGCATCCGCACCGACTCCCGGCGCAGCCGTCCCTCAGCGGTCAGTCCGCCCCCATCCGCATATCTCACACGCCACCGAATACAGCCACCACACCAAGCCCATCAGGGACTTCGGGAAAATTCACCCCGACGAGCCGAAGTCAGTAAGGCACAGTCACCGCCAACCCGGCGAACGTTGCCAGTCAGAGCACTAGCGAGATGCCCGGTGTGAGGGTTTCTGCCGAGGATCCTCCTGGCGCATTTGTCGGGTTACGAGCAGCTGGCGCACCATCTGCTGCAAGGACACCACAGCTGTCACCGGCGGAAGGCCCGTGACCACGGCCTCAGGCATTGTACTGGGCGTGTCGACGATACACAGGAAACTGGCTATACCTGCGAACACCAGGATGACCGTCCAGGAATTCGCCGCCTTTCGTCCTCCCAGAGCGGCCCGCAGAACGGAGAGGGAAGCGGCCATCCACGGCCCGTAGACGACGGCCGGCCAGTACTGGGACAGACCCCTCGGCAGCTGGGAAAGGGCCATGTCCTGCAGAGGGTGATAGGAGATTATCCATCCGAGGATGCACACCACAGTGACGATCGTTGCAGTCAGGAATCCGATGACGGATCCCATGATGTCGGACCGGCGGCGCGCCGGGCGTGCGTGACGCTCCCGGCGGTTAGCGACTAACTGGGGGCGGAAGCCCATGGCCTGCAGGCCGGCTTCCTCTTCGAGCGCTTCCGCATCCGAAGGGTATGACTGCAGGCCTGGATCGGCCCAGCCATTGACGACCGGATAGGACAGGTCGGCGGCCAGCTGCCCGGTGGGCGGCCAGAGGGCGTGGTTGTGTATCACTTCGTCATCGGGGATGAATCCAGCTGCGTAGTAGGGGTTGAAAGCGGTGTTCGTTGACTCGTGCAAAGCAACCCTCCTGTTCGCGTCATCATGGATCTCGACTGGCGGTCTCAATCAGTCGTTCTCTGATCGATACAGCCGCATCGAGAATTCAAACTCGAGCCGACGCAGGATGCGGAAGAGTTCGGCCAGCTGGCGTGAGCAATGCGTCAGCACCACGCGTTCGCCATTCTTTACAAGATAACCACCTTCGAGATCACCCACGGCATTCCTCCGGCCTGGAACGAATAGCCAGTTATCACCGGCACTACAGATCCTGTCTCGCTCCAGCAGCAATGGAACAGGCGGCTTGGCTGTTGGACTCATGCCCCGACAACGATGGGCTAATCACCGAGAAATGTACGGCATCCGGGTGTCCTGAAATATGCTCACGCCGCCCGCGCTCAGAGCTTTTACTCAGGTCACCGAGCTCCTCGCCCGAGCGTGCAGCGGTCCTGCGGCTGGCCTTGGAGGGGAGCGATCGAAGCGAGCGTTACCTTCTCCGCTCGCTCGGCTTCCCCACTTTCCAGGCACGGTGGCCGCGAAGGGGGCCAGATACTCTGCGATTCTCCCCAACATGACGCGCCGGCGCGCGGAGCCGCAGGTGGCCAGACTTCGGGCGGACGCACCGTTGCGCCCCTTGCCCGTTCAGCCAGCCGGTTGACGGACGCTCAGGTTGTCTGAGCGGTACGTCAGTTGTGTGTCTCATTTGGGTGACCAGCGACAGGACCGTTTGATGCCGCGCCATGGCCGTCGACATGAGCCGTGGTGGCGATCGACGCAACTGCACCCCACTTGGTGATCAACTGGCAGCCTCCGTGTCGACCCGTGGATGACTGGTGGCGGCGTCCCATCGCGACCGCGGAATCTTCGGCAGACCGTGGGTTTCGACCGTCCCGCCCGAAACCTTCCCCGGCGACGGGAACGGGAGCGTTCGAGCCGTCCGCCGGTCGACTCGAACGAACTTTCCCGCAAGCAGTTGCAGTGGCCCCGGAGATGAGTCGTGTACGAGAGTATTCACACTCTGTTATGAAGCGGGTACTCTTGGTCAAGCCATGGCCCAGTCATGGATCAGCCGCCCGGACTCTGGCAGGTCCGGACGGCTCCAGGGGCAGTCGGCGCGACATCGCTGTTCCAGATCACCCCTCAGGCATCTGGACTCGAAACCGCGCCTGGCAGAAGCGACCGCTCATGATCGCTTCTCACTGTTCGTTCGGCCTTCTTCAACCACCCTGCTCCCCTACGGGGAGGTCTTGACATGACCTAGCAGCGACGAGACGGCTCCGTCCGCACCACCGGACCTTCACCGTCTTTGCGCCAAGCACATGCCTCGGCATCTGAACGCTTTGCTTCCGCCGTCACTGAGCGCATGCCCGAGTCGGCGACGGAATCCACCACTGCCTCGGCCCATCTGCACACCTGGGATCCTGCGAGAACCTGTGTCCTGACGGGCCGCTGCCTCCTCACACGTCCGTAAGTAGGCAATGCCATTTTGCATCACCGAATCAAAATCTGCCAGCTCGCCCCTGCCCGTGTCCTGGGTCGTCGCTCCATCCGTCTAGGAGGAGGGCGCAGAGTCCTCAATGAGCGAAACCTCCAAGGACCTCCCCAAGCAGGCTCTCGAGCACGAGTGATCAACGCTCAAATGGAGCCGACCGCGGAAAAAGTCGCCTCGACGACTTCGGGACGGTCGGTGCATCGCTCCTCGACCAATCCGGGTGTCGATGGGCGGTCGGCCGGGCCGGCCAGGGAAGTGAGCGAGCATCGGGCTTTCGGCGGTGCTCCGTGAGTCCGCGATACTCGGGCGCCATGCCCACGAAACCGGCCGGGGGTCCCGGGCCTGCTCACGGGCACGCGCGTGCGACCGAGCAAGTTCGCCTGCCCGCTACCCGGTTCCCAGCGGCGTGGCTCAGTGACAGGGACTTGACCGGTGACCTGATCCGGGTCGTGACGCTGGTACAGGACTACGGCTGGAAGTCAGGATTGTGCTTCGCCGCTGACGAGACGATCGGGAGACAGCTGGGGCTGTCCCGGGGCGGTGTGAACCGCCTAATCGCCAAGGCAAAGGCCAAGAATCTGGTTCGCGCGTCTCGAAATCCTGCCACCCGAACCATGAACCGGCGTGTTCGCCCACTGGCCGACGATGAGCTGGCCGTGTGCATCGGCTCATATGCTCGGGCGCATCTGGCCGGTACTCGGTTCAAGGTTTATGCGTTGCTCTCCCTACGGCAGCAGTTCACCGAATCGACTCCCGTCGCGCGAATCGCACGCGAGTGCCAGATAAAGGAGGACACGGCCCGCGAAGCGGTGGCCGAACTCCTGGTCCAGGGCTGGGTGAGCAGAGGACAGAGTGAGAAGAGGGGATACAGATACGTCGTCCACCCCATGCCCGTCCGCGTACCGAGCGGGCCGAGCGAGTCTCTCCCGAACGGGCCCGTTCCCGCGCTGCGATCCGCGGACGGGCCCGCAGGCGGCGGTGTCGAGGTCTTCGGCTCCGGACCGGATTCCCTTCGCGGCGCCTCGCTCGGCGTGTGCCGGGAAGCTCCCGGTTCGGCGACAGCCGGCTCCCCCAGTCCGGTGACACTGAGCCCCCCCGATCCGGTGACAGAAACACGATCCCCCCAACATGACGTGCTGAACATGTCGGCCGTCGTGGGTGGTTGTTCGTCCCGCGAACCGGAAACCGCGCGCCCCCGCGCGCGAGGACGCGCGGCAGGAGCCACGGGGGGCGGAGCAAGCCCGGCAGGGCACGGCACAGGGCAAGCCGACCAGAAGATGATCCAGTCGATGACCAACGAGCAGAGGCGATGGGGACAGCAAGCCGCGTCATCGGCTCTTGGGCGCCTGCCGAGGCAACTCGCGGACCGGCTGACCGAGCGACACCTCGACCTCCTCACTCAGCACATTGTCGCAACATTCACCGACTACAGCACATCCCCTGAGGTCCATGGCGCCGTGATCCTCAAAGCTCTCGAGTCAGCGTGCGAGTTCGCGCGACGCAGGGAGCCGGTCGGCGCTGTGCCGTGGTCTTCGGTGGTCTCCCCGCTTCCCTGGCTGATCAGGGTCGTCGACCGGGCAAGCGAGACGGTCACAGGGACCAGGCCGGTCCGAAGCCCCGAGTGCGCACTCTGCCGCGGGCCCCTGGTCGTCCGCGACGCCGAGGACCCGGAAACCTGCCGATCCTGCGGTCCCGCCGCCGCCGCTGCCGCCTGCCGTCGGCTTCGGGAGCAGTGGGAGCTATCCGGTCACCAGTGGGACGCGCCACCCCTAAGAGACCCGCTCACGGCGCCGCCCGCGCCCGTCCACCGACGGAGTACGCCAACAGCCGCCCCGAGCGGGCTCTCGGACCGGATGGCGACAGAGGGCGACGAGTCGGAAGGAACCGTCCTTCGTCGGCGGCTTGCCGCTCGCCGACTTGAGCGGGAACAAGCCCGTGCCCGGGCCGGCGAGGATCTGTCGGCGGCCCGCACCGCCTTTGCCGGACCCCGTCGGCAGGGCGCGACCGAAGCCGCCCGCCAGGAGGGCACCGGTCGAGGAAGCACCGACCAGGCGCGCGGGCACGACACCGGGCTCCGCGACGCGCCCCTGGAGGCCGTCGCGGCTTCTGATCCTGCTCCACGGCGGGACGGCCGACCTGATGCAGGGAAGGCCGGCGTGGTCGCCACAGCGCGACCGGGGCCTGCGAGACGCCATCGTGGGACCTCTCGTCATGTCCGCCTTTCCGGTGGTCCGCCAGTTGCCCCCTGGGGCCAAGGGCCGACCGGGCGCGGGGACCTGCGCGGGCGTCCCCGCGACCGGACCGGAGGCCGGAGACTGCCTGGGGAGTCCGCCGTGATCATCGCCGATTGCAGGTCCATCGCGGGCGCCGTCCCGCGTGTGCCACGAGTGGTAGGCCTCCTGCGTTTGTCTGGAAGTCAGTGCACCGTCAACGTTTGGCTTTGCCGAAAAACCGGTCAAAATGTAATCGAACCGGCACAGGGAAGATCGAACGTACGCTGGGACTGGGAATCTTGGCGTTATCTTCGGATAATTGCAATTCTCTGGTGGCGCGGCAACGAAACAACACCTTCGGATGCATATCTCCACTTTCCCTCCTAGGCAAAGTGCCCGCAGGAGATGGAGGCATCGCTGCGCCAATTCAGTTGCGCGCGGGATGGGCAGTGGCAGCACTTACTGGGGATGAAATCCTCCGGTACATCCGGCGAGGGGTCCGGCGTGCGGCGATCCACTGGCACATCGCAAGCGCGATGCTTGCCCGGATCACCGAGACGGTCCACTCGGAGGCGACCCACAGCGCTTCGGGCGGCGCCTCACGGAAGGATTGGCTTCCCCGTTTGCAGGTCTCTCGCGAGAGCTGCCCGCTCCGGTGCTGTCCGAGCTTGAGGCCGCGGTTTCCGAGGCGATCAAAGACTCTGCTGTTCACGTCAGCATGAGTGTTGTGGAAGCCACTCGTGATGAGAAGGGTCTGCGATCCGATCTGAGCTATGTCAGTGTCCTGATCGCTGTCACGGATCCCGACCGGCTACCACGGGCGGTATTCCGCGATCATTCGGCAGTTCCCTTCGGATATGCTGTCCAATTTTCCGAGCGAGCAGTCAGAATATGAAAATTGTCCGGCGGGGGGTTTCCAGTCCGATCGCACAGGCGTTTGCGTTTCCGGCGCGCTCGGCCATGCGGGTGAATCGGCCGACCAGGGGATTGCGGCCATTTCGGCTCGATGGGTAACTAGGTACATCCGAACCGGGTGGGTCACCCATCCTCTCCAGGGGATAAGCAGCTGCCGCGTCTGCCAGCGCTTCCGGCTTGCGCCTCATCGCTGAAGAGGCGTGTTGCCATCCCCCGGTTGAGGAATTGGATCCGCGGGCCGGTGCGATTCTTGTCGCACCGGCCCGCAGCGGCTCACGGGGTCGCCTCCGTAAGAGCCGGCAGAGGCTCACCCCCGGTGCAATCGGGCTGGTCGAAGCCCACGGCGCAAGCAGTCCGCTGGGCGCCCCGTCGAGTCCGCAAGCATCACGGACGTCCACGGACAGGAGTCGGCTCGCCGCCCTCTCGCAGTCGGGTTCTCGGGCGCCGACGCGGTGCTCGAAGAGCCTTCAGTAGAGAACCGGCGCCGGATTCCGCCCAGTCAGCGCAGTTCCTCGGGGCCGTCGGTGCTATTGGTGGCCGCCTGCTCGTCGGCGATGCCGCCGGTTTCGACGCAACGTCTGGCTGACTAGACGCACGGCCCCGGCTCCTCCTCGTCGGCCAGCCACTTGGGAGGGACCGGTCCGGAAGGCGGTCGGCGGGCCGGACGCCGTCCCGGCCATAACGCGCACAAGCGGAACGGCTGATTTCGGCCAGGTCGGTGCGGAATTCCATGAGCGAGTTGCCGGTCGCCCTCGGACACCTGGAAGAAAACTTGCCCGAATGGCTCCATCGAAGACCAAGATCAATGGCCCTGACCATCCGCCATTCGCCGCGAAACCCGGACTTGAGTGAACGAAACAAGCCAAGCTCATTCCGTCAGATCCACAGCGGCGCGAACAACTCTTCTTACCGTCACACTAGGCGCCTGCATTTCACAAACACGCCCCCTTTTTTTTGGAACGGATCGCTCCCCGCGGATAATCTATTTCTGATTTACTTCGACCAGTCCGGCACCCGTTCGGCCAGCTGCTCCAATCCTCCGGTGGGAGAAGAGCCCTGGACGGACCGAGGAGCCTTCCCCGGCGAAACGTGGGCCATGAGCCGTGGAGAACGCATGAACCAGTGTCGAGCGAACAGGGAGCCGCCTGCTCGCCGGAGGGAATGGTCCTCATGCAGCGGGCGCGGCCTGAGCCGCGAAGCCACGAGCAGTCATACCGGCAGCTGCTTTCGGCTCGTGAGCCGAGAAGCGACCCCGCCGTTCACCGAGGAGGAGATTTCACTGACCACCGCAGAGATCAATGAACGGCCGACGGGAGCTCTCGCCGAGGATGTCCTGAGCCACTGGGTCAGCGGCCGTCCGCTGTCCTTCAGGCTGCCATCTCTCGGTCGCGCGGTACCGATCGCCCGGCGGCTGGCAGGGCTGTGGCTGGACGCCGAGGACGTTCGGGCCAACCATGCCCGGGACGCGGCCTTGCTCGTGATCTCCGAACTGGTCACAAATGCCCTCGAGCACTCCGACAGTGCACACATCACCGGTTGGTTGCGCCGGACCGCGGACCGGCTCCTGCTGGAGGTCCGTGATCAGGGAAAGACTTCCTCGGTGCCGCGGCTGCACCGCGCCACGCCGGACGAGGACCACGGCAGAGGCCTGGCGCTCGTTGCGGGCTACTCGCAGGAGTGGGGGATGCGGCTGAGCATGGACGGCAGCTGCTCGGTGTGGGCCGCCGTCCCGCTGTCCAGTCGGAGCACTGCCGCATGGTGACCGTTCAGGGGCGGTCGCCGGCCACGCGCCGCAGGTGCCGGTGCCCGGCCGGCAAGCCGGCTCCGGGGAGCGACGCGGTGTTCCCTGACACCACCCGCCACCGGTTGCGTCCGCCGGCGTGCGGGCGCCCGCGATCCGACCAGGCCGGACGGCACATCGGGCGTCGAACCTCAATCATCCACTGCGCACATCGTTAGGAGAACCCATGCCCAGCTCAAGCACCGAGAGCCGTGAAGTCGTCAATAGCATCATCAACTCGGTGACTCAGCTCGACCGCGACGCCCTGCGTCGCCTCGATCCCGAACGGCTCAGCGCGCAGTTCGACGCGCGTCTGGAGCTCGAGGACTACTTCCACGCGCTTTGGGAGCATTTGAAGGCCAGTGGTGAGCGCCCGGCCATCCGCACGGAATATCAGCCGCTTGCCGCTGTCCTCGATCTGCTCACGGGTTTGAGCGAAAATGTCATGTTCGCAGACTGCGTGAAACAACGGGACCTGCACCATCTGCCCCAGCGGTGACAGGCTTGTCCGGAGTCAGGTGTAAGGGGCTTCGCCCGGAGGGTGCTGCAGTCCGTGGCTGGTCGTCCGGCCCGGCTCCAGCTACGACAACGCCCTCGCGGAGAACTTCTTTGCCACGTTGAAACGCGAACCGCTCCACGGTTCACGCTGGCTGCCCCGGCCGCAGGACCGGATGGCGGTCTTCGCCCGGATGGCCTGGTACAACCGCGAGCGGCGGCACTCCGCCCTCGGCTATCGCAGCCCGGTCGACTTCGAGCGGCAGCACGTCAGGAGCGTCAATTATCTGGACTTGGCCGCATAGCAGGAAAGTGTCTACGAGATAGGGCAAATCCCGCACCCGTGTGCCGTGAGACCTCACACCTCGGCATACCGGACAACCTCCAGGGCGTCCGTCAACTCGGCCGCCACGGCGTCCTCGCTATTCGAGGCAGCGGCGGAATCGCCGATCGCGTTGGACATCGCCGCATGGATGCTGTCGGTCGCCGCGGCGATGATGTCCGCGTGGACCTGGGCCGGCTGGCAGAAGCAGGTGAGCCCCGCTCCGGCCAGGATGACGAGGGTGCGGAGGTTGTAGGTGCGAGCGCCGGCGGTGTCGCCGACGGAGTCGGCGTCGATGGCGGCTGCGTTCCTGTCGAGCGCAGCCGTGAGATCGGCGGCACACCTCGACACCTGGAGCCTGGGAGCTTCCGCTGCCCGCGCCGCGGGGGCGATGGCGAGGGCGGCGCCGGATGCGATGGCGACGGCGACGACGCTGGCGGCAAGACGAGAACGGGTCATCCGAATCCCCTCCGAAAATAAGCATTCCTGCTGGTGGGACGCCAGCAGGAACGGAACGTAATTCACCGCCAAGGGCGGGCGGCAGGGCGCGCAGACCGGCAGAGTGGTGCGAAGAATTGGCGTTCCTGCAATCGAAGGCGAATTCAGTAGTCTTCATACAACTTGGCGCTGCTCCATCCGAGCTACTATAGGGAAGACCGGAGTCCGAGGCCTGGAAGGGCGGGATGGGGAATTCGGTTAGCAATTTCCGGCGTTTCACTTGTCGCTGGTCCAGGGCTTCGGCGTAGTCGTGTGACGTCCGTTTTGTGATCATGCGAGGCCGAGGAGAACCAGCGAGCGGTGCGGATCGCGGGCGTTGCGGCAGAGCGCGGCAGCGATATTGGTGGCGTCGGACAGCTTCAGAGCGCCGATGGCCAGGTTGCGCCAGGTCGCCATCGCGCGCGGTGCGTTGCCGGTTCGCAGCTGGGGGACCTCCTCGGGCGCTGCCTGAGAGTGCTCGCGAAGCTGGTCAAGAGCGGCAGGGATCAGGGATGACGCGTCGGCAGGCACGGTCTTCCACTCGGATCACGGGGCGTAGAGAACTCCGTGATATCGGAGACCGTGCCTGTCACGTTCCCGGGGCCGCACTGTCCGACAGATCGTCACCAACCGGACGGCCTGCTTCTACACCGAAGCCCTGGGATCAGACGTAGGTGTAGCCGTTGGTGGCGGTGCTGGCGCCGCCCGCCGTGGTGACGGAGACGTTGACCGCGCCGAGCAGAGCCCCGGGGGGCGTGTAGAGCGTGAGCGTGTGGGTGCCGCCGACGGCGAAGGGCATGGAGGTGCTGCCGAACAGGACCTGCGACGTGGTCGTCGCGTCTCCGGTGGTCGTGATCGTGACGTGGGTGCCGCCGGTGAGTAATCCGGTGTTCGGAGTGATCGTCAGCGTGCCGGGGCTGGCGACGTAGGTGTATGACAGGCCGCCGAAGGTGCCCGCGGCGGTCGTGACACTGACGTTCACTGATCCGGCCGCGCCCGCCGGGGCGGTGACATTGAGCTGACCGTCGGTCTTGGAGACCACGGTCGCGGCGCTGGCGCCGAACGACACCGCGCTGGTGGTGTCCAGGCCAGAGCCGGTGATGACGACCCCGGTGCCGCTGGCCAGTGGCCCGGCCGTGGGGCTCAGCGTCGACTCCACGGGCGCCGGGATGTAGTAGAAGGGCACACCGTCGCTGACCTGACCGTTGGCGAGGACCACCGTCACATCCACCACGCCCGCCCCGGCGGGAGAGAGGCAGGTGACATGGTCGGCGCCCGCGTTGTAGGCGACGTTGGCGGCCGGAGTGTCGCCGAACAGCACCTGGCTGACGGTACTCAGGGCGTGGGCCGTGGTGCTGGTTATCGTCACGGAGGTGCGACCCCCCGTGGAGCCCTGGTTCGGGGACAGTGGCATCAGGCTCTCCCAATGGCAGGCACCGCAGTGGGGTGTACTGGTTCGGAATACAGCCAGTAGCCCAAAAGGATGCCCTTCGCCGCAAGGATGCTCACGGGAACTCAGCCAGATGGCCGAGCGCGAGAGCAACAGGTATTCCGGCGTGCGGGCTGCCTCACGCATCGATCAACGTGACAGCACCGTTTCCATGGCTGGGCCCGCTTCCACGGCGACGCGAGCGACCGGCGCCTCGACGCTTCGTCCTGCCACGCCGGTGGGGGGACAGGCTGCGGTCGCTGGTCGAGTCGAGGCTCACCGGGTTGTGTTCGGGCTTTCGGGAGCTCGGTCGGTGACGGACACTCGGGGCGCACCGCTCGGGGTGCGCTGCGGGACGGCAGTCAACGTCATACCCGGCTGATCTCCTCCGCAGCCATAAGACGGTGCTGGCGCGCTCGGCGGCCGTCAGTCCGCTCCTTCCGGTGCGGATGCGCGGTACCGGAGCCGACTCCGCGCGGGGGAGGCTGATCCGTCTCGTGATTCTGCGGTGCGGGCGAGAGGCTTGGTGGGTTGCTGGTCGTCGCGCCGGGACAGGGCTTGGTCCTCGTCCATGGCGGCCCGACACCGCGGGCGACGGGTTCTTCCCGCCGCCCAGGCTCGCGCCCCGGCGCCGGAGGTCCGGTTGGGCCGTTCCAAAGTGATCGGGCCACTGTGCTCGGCGACCGTCTGGCCTGCCCCCCTCGGAGCCCTCGGGAAGCGGGCGATGACCGCCCCGCGAGTGGTGGTGATCGACAGGTGTGGTTCGTCCAGCCGTCGGCGGATCCCCACCTCGTTACCAGCGAGACCCGGGGGGAGCAGGTAGAAGTTGCCCTCGAAGGACACGAGTCCGTGAGGATCGACCCTGCGCTGAACGCAGATGCGAGCCGGGAACGGCTTCGAGGGCAGCGGCAGCAGTGCTCGAACGTTGCAACTCGTCCGTCGGTGCCAACTGTCCGAGCGCTCGGACAGGCGGTCAAGGCTGTCCTGGGCCGCCTGCACGCTGAGTTCGTTGACCGCGGTGTTCCACCAGTGAAGGACGACGGAGCGGTGGGCGCGGACGACGGGGCTGGACGCTCTCATCTGCGGGCGGATCGCGATGGAGGCACCGTAGTGGATCGCGATCCCGTGGAAGACGGCGGTCACCTTGCCGGCCGTTGAGCAGACCGGCCGGGTCCGGTCGAATAGCCAGCGCTCGCCGGTGCCGCCGAGGCGACGCAGCACCTGGTCCAGGGCTTCCACGTAGTGCGGGAGGTCGTCGGTGTCGGCCAAGGCGGCCCGCCAGTGGCCGGATCGCGTGAGCGAACCCATGAGCAGGTGCATCTCGCGCCCGCAGTCCCATGCGACCGGCGGGGGCGGGAGCTGTACCCAGTCGAACTGCACGTCTTCGAAGATGCCGCGGCTGGGGCTGGCCCTCCCGCGGTGGCACGGTCCGCAGTGCGGCCGCGTCAGGTGCCTGCGCAGGGCGCGGGTGAAGGTCGAGTAGGCGCGGTTGTAGCCCAGCTCGACGATCTCGCTGTGGAGCACCTTCGCCTGTAGGTGCGGATCGTCCTCAAGGCGCTGCCGACAGTACGGGACGAACTGCAGGAACTCATCACAGGTCATTGTTCGAACCCCTACGCTCCGCTCTCCGTTGAGGTAGGCCCTGACCGTCTTGCGGTCACGGCCCAGGCATCGGGCGATCGCAGAGATGGACCAGCCCCGCTGGCGCAAGGCGTAAGCCTCTTTGTATTCCTCTGCACTGAGCATCCAAACCCCCTGACTATCGGACTTCGCCGCCGCAAAGCGTCTTGCATTAGCAGCGACCGCCAGGCATGGTCGAAAGATATAGCATGCAACAGAACCGCTCAAGGGGCGGAAACGTTTCTTTTTGGATATGTGATGGACAATTTCAGAGAGCGATGGGAGGTACGCCGCCGCCTTCCGCCAGAGATTGAGTCCCGACTTCGCAACATAACCTCCTTGCATTCCCGGGAATTCTTCCGAGCGATGCCGGAATTGCATATTAAAGGACGCTCGAATCGCGCGCACGCGAGGATTGGCATCGAATCGTTCGTGCGGCAGGTTCGGTGACGCCGGAACCCCGAATCACGGCGGGCGCGGGAGACGGCTCGCAGCCTCACAGCGGCAGTCGGCAGGAGACCGTCTTGGTTCCGTCGAGGTGGAAACGGTACGCCCATGCGCCGGCAATGCTCTCCACCAGAAGCAGCCCGCGTCCGCCTTCTTGACAGGCGGTTGCCCGGCGCGCCTGGGGAGCGCTCGCGGAGCGGTCTCGAATACCGATCGCGAGCCACCGCTGCTCGAGCGCGATCGTCACCCTGATCGGCTGCTCGCTATCGGTATGCCTGATCGCGTTCGTCAGAAGCTCAGTGGTCAGGAGTTCGGCGTCCTCGGTGAGGTGTGCCATCTCCCAGTGGCCGAGAATGGCCTTCACGGCATGGCGTACGGGCCGCACGCAGTGCGGCTCCGGCAACACGAGCATGGTGAGGCGTCGCCTCTGCATGTCATGCGCGCCCAGGCATGGCAGGTCTGTCGAGGTCATGGTCGTCCCCTGGTTCCCTTCCCCCGCCGAAGGCGGAATCCCGTGCCTCGCGGTCCGGCAGTGGCTTCGCGCGCCGACGGCCCGAGGTGAGCTCATGAGTGCTTCCTCAGCGGCTCGGTGTCGGCTGTGGAATCCGGTGGGGTGTCGGTGGTCAGGCCGATGCCGATGTGCTGTGCGATGCCGTCGGCGAGAGCCGCCAGAGTCGGGTGGCACGCGACGAAGTCGCCGGCGAGTCTGACGTCGAGCGAGGCTTCCAGCCGGGTTCGCAGTTCGATGCGGAGCAGGGAATCGAACCCGAGTGCATTCAGCGGGGTCTGCGGATCCAGGGTGCTGGCCCCCAGCCGGAGGACGGTGCGGATGTGTTCGGCCAGGTAGTCCTCGAGGACCGTGCGGCGGGCGAGGCCGGGTTCCGCGGCCCGCAGCTCGCGTCGGATGTCGCTCGCCGCATCCTGGCCGACCGTCTGCATCTGCATGGAGGTGTCGGGCGCCTCGGGCGTGAGGAGGGCGAACAGCGATGACGTTCGGCCGGCCGAGGGGATCCAGGTGTCCGGCGGGCCGGGGATGACGCCGGTGCGTACTCGGCTGTGGGTCAGGAGCGCCGCGAGGGCCTCGAGTCCGTCGGCGGTGGGAATGGTCTGGTAGCCGCGGGTCGCGAAGTCGGTGGCGACCCCGATTTCGCCCCAGGGGCCCCAGTTCACGGCCAACGTGGGCAGGTCCAGGGCGGTGCGCCAGCTGGCGAACGCGTCAAGCCACGCGTTGGCGGCCGAGTAAGCGCCCTGGCCCGGGTTGCCGAGCAGGGAGGCCATGGAGGAATAGAGAACGAACCAGTCGAGTGGCAGTCGGGTGGTGGCCTGGTGGAGACGCCAGGCGCCGGTGACTTTGGGACGCCAGACGCGTTCCAGCTGGTCGTCGGTGATGTTGGACACCGCGGCGTCGTCGAGGACCATCGCGGCGTGGATGACGCCGCGCAGTGTCCCGCCGTCGGCGGTGGCCTCGGCCACCAGTTGCTCGGCGATGCCGGGCTGCGCGATGTCGCCGAGCACGACGCTGATGCGGGTCCCCTGTTCGAGCAGTCCGGCAAGGACCCGTTCGGTGTCGGCCGAGGGCGGTGTGCGTCCGTTGAGTACGAGGTGGGCGGCGCCTTGGCCTGCCAGCCAGTGGGCCGTGGCGAGGCCGACGCCGCGCAGGCCTCCAGTGATGACGTAGGCGCCGTCTGCTCGCACCGGCGAGGGCGGGTCGCGCAGTACGGCGGTGGTGTGGCCTTCGCCGGGTACTGTCAGGACCAGTTTGCCGATGTGCCCGGCACCGGCCATGAAGCGAAAAGCGTCGGCGGCCTGCGCGAGCGGATAGGTCCCGCATGGCAACGGGGCCAGGCCGCCCCGGTTGAATTCGGCCAGGACCTCGCCCAGCAGCTCAGCGAAGGTGTCCGCGCGGGCGTGCTGGAGCTCGACGAGGTCGACCGTGCTCATGGTGATGTTGTGCCGTAGCGGTGCGAGACCAAGCGGGGTGTCGGCGAGGATGTCGCGTACACCCAGCTCGACGAACCTGCCGAAGGGGCGCAGCGTTTCGAGTCCGGCCCTGATGGCGTGTCCGGAGAGGGAGTTGAGGACCACGTCGACACCCTCTCCGGCGGTGGCGGCGCGGGTCTGCTCGGCGAAGTCCAGTGAGCGGGAGTCCATGATGTGCCGGATGCCCATCGCGCGCAGGTATCGGCGCTTGTCCTCGCTGCCGGCGGTGGCGAGCACTTCAGCGCCCAGGCGCTGCGCGACCGCGATCGCGGCCAGTCCTGTTCCACCGGTGGCGCTGTGGATCAGGACACGCTCGCCGCTGGTGAGCCTGGCGACGTGGCGCAGTGCGTACCAGGCGGTGAGGTAGGCGATGGGCAGCCCGGCGGCCGTCTCGGCGGACAGGCCCGCCGGGATGGGGGCGACGGCAGCGGCGGGCACGGTGGTGAACGTGGTGAAGAGGCCGCCTCCCACGTCGACGGCGAGGACTCTGTGGCCGACGCGCAGGTGCCTGACGCCCGGTCCGACGGCGGTGATCACGCCGGCGGCTTCGAAGCCGATGCGGTAGCCCGCTTCATCGTCGGTCGCCAGCATGCCCATGGCGGTGAGCACGTCGCGGAAGTTCACGCCTGCGGCGTGGAGGCGCAGTTCGACCTCGCCCGGGCCAGGAGCGCGTCGTGGAGTGGTGGTCAGGCGCAGGGCGTCGAGGTCGCCGAGCCGCCCTGCGTGGAGCTGGAAGCGGTCGGCGCCGTAGCGCACGGTGCGGGTGACGGCGGTGGCGCGTTCGGTTTCGGACAGGGGGGTGTAGGCCAGCCGGGCGATGTGGCGGGTGTCACCGCGCAGGGCGATCTCGTCCTCGGGGGGGTCGGTGAGGAGTTCGGCCGCGAGTCGGCGCAGGTCGACGTCGGCGGGATCCGCGTCGATGAGGGTCGCTCGTAGCTCGGGGTGTTCGTGTGTCAGGACGCGCACGAGTCCGCGCAGGGCGCTCTGGGCGGGGTCGGAGGGTTGCCCCGGCTCTGGATCGTGGGCGGATCGGGTGACGGCGAACAGGCGTGTGGGCGCGCTGTGCGCGATCGCGCTCTGTGCGGCGGCGAGCAGGCGGCGGGTACGGTGCAGTGCGATCGCGGCGGCGTCGTCCTCGGGCGCGGACGGCGCGGACAGGAGGACCACGGCGCATGGTGCGGGTGAGGAGTCCCAGGGTCGGGCGATGGTCTGTTTGAGCGGCTGGAGGGTGGCGCCGTCGACGGGAGCGTCGAGGACTTCGGTGCGTGCTCCGGCGCGCTCGAGGGCGTCCGCCAGTGCCCGGGCGGATCCGTCCGCCTCGCCGATGACGAGCCAGGGTCCCGGGCCGGCCGGGTCGAGGTTCTCCCGGCGCGGCACGGGCTGCCAGCGGGTTTCGAGGAACCACCGGTCGACGGTTTCCTCGGCCCGCGCGCCGTGGCGTATGAAGCGCAGTGCGTCGATCTCTACGAGGGGGTTTCCCGCCTCGTCCAGCAGCCGCACATCTCCGATGATGCTGTCCGCGGCGCAGTGGGTGAGCCGGGCGTGCGCGTAGCGGGCGTCCTCGGGGGCTGCGAGTATTCGCATGGCGTGCATCTGGACGGGCAGTACCAGGCCGTGGCCTGGTTCGTGGATCAGGCCGGCGACGACGAGCTGGGCGCACAGGTCAAGGAGGACCGGGTGAATCCGTAGGCCGTGGCGGGCGGTCCGTGCCGACTCCGGCAGCGTCACGCGAGCCCAGAAGCTGTCACCCTGGGCGGACGTGTGCAGCTCGGTGATGCCGCTGAAGGCCGGGCCGTGCTCCAGGCCCCGTGCGCGCAGACTCGCGTAGAGGGCGTGCGGATCCAGGACGACGGGGTGGTCGGCGGTCAGTCCGGCCACGGAGAACGCCGATGTCCGGGGGGCGGCGTCGATGCGACGCAGAACCGCGCTGGCCTGCCGTACCCAGGTTCCGTCCTCGTCCTGGCCGAAGACTTCGCAGTCGGCCCGGTCGGCGCCGGTCAGGGTGACGGTCGTGCCGATGGGCGTGCGGGCGTCGAGGTGCATCAGCTCGCGGAAGTGGATGTCGGCTGCTTCGACATCGTGCGCGGCACCGTGGAAGATCTCGCTGGCCGCGGTCAGGGCCAGGGCGCAATAGGCGGCGCCGGGCAGGACCGGTTGGCCGTGGACACGGTGGTCGGCCATCCAGGGCAGGACGTCGGTGCCGGTGTCGCCGCGCCAGGTGTGGCGGGGTTGCTCGCCGGGCACCTCCGTGTGTGTGCCCGGCAGGCCGGCGGGTGCGCCTTCGGCGTGCTGGGAGGCCGCTCGGGGTGGGGTGATGTCGGTCCAGTGGGGTCGACGGTTGAAGGTCAGCGCAGGTACGTCGGTCAGGCGGCCCTCGGCGTAGAGGCGGGACCAGTCGACGCCGACTCCCGCGCAGTGCAGGGCGGCGAGCTGTGTGCGAAAGGTGGTGCGGTCGTCTTCCCCCTTGCGCAGTGTCGACAGGATCACGGGTTCGTGGAGCAGGCCGGTCAGGCTCTGGGAGAGGGGGCGGGTGACGACGGCGTGGGGCGAGATCTCGAGGTACACCTGGTGGCGGTCGGCGGCGGCTGCGGCCACGGCGGCGCTGAAGCGTACGGGGCGGCGCAGGTTGGCGCACCAGTAGGCGGCGTCGAAGACCGGGGTGTCGCGGGGGTCGTCCAGGACGGTGGTGTAGAAGGGGATGGTCGGTTGGCTGGGGGTGAGCTCGGCGAGCGCGGCGGCGAGGTCCGCGAGCAGCGGGTCGACCTGGGGGCAGTGCGAGGCGACGTCGACGTCGATCATGCGTGCCACGACTCCGCGGGCCTGCCAGGTGGTGGTCAGGTGCCGGATGGCTGCCACGGTGCCGGCGACGACGGTCGAGTCGGGCGCGGCGACGACGGCCACGGACACCGTGTCGTCGCCGATGGCGGCGAGATCGTTCTCGACGGTCGCGCTGTCGAGGCCGACGCTCGCCATGGCGCCGGCTCCGGCGATGCGGGTGAGGAGAGCGGATCGTCGGCAGATGACGCGGACGCCGTCGGCCAGGGTGAGTGCTCCGGCGGTGACGGCGGCCGCGACTTCGCCCATGGAATGGCCGATGACTGCGGCCGGCTCGGTCCCGTGATCGCGCCAGGCGGCGGCCAGGGCGACCTGCAGGGCGAACAACGCGGGTTGCACGTGGCCGCAGCCGCTGACGTGTTCGCGGTCGCGGACGGCTCGCAGAACGGAGAACCCGGTTTCGGCGGTGATCAGCGCATCGGCTTCGGCCAGGGTCTCGGCGAAGGCCGGCTCGTGGTGGAGCAGGCCGTGCCCCATGCCCTGCCACTGCGAGCCCTGACCGGAGAACACCCAGACGGGACGGCGGCTGACGCCCGCGCCCACGTGGCCGCGAACGACGCCGGGGTGGGCTCGACCTGCTTCGAAGGAACGCAGGGCGTGCGTCAGGTCACGGTGGGAGTCGGCCACCACGCCGAGCCGGCCGTGCCCAGGGGAGCGGCGCAGGGCGAGGGTGTGTGCGATGTCGTGCAGCGGGGTGGCGGCTCCCTCGGTCTCCAGCCAGTGGGCCAGGCGCGCGGCGGCGGTGGGCAGTGCGTCCGGGGAGCCGGCGGCCAGGAGGAAGACGTGGGGTGAGGAGGCCTGCGCCTGCGATGACGGGGCGTCGGTGGGGACGGCGGCCGCGTGTGTGGGAGTGCCGGCGGTGGGACCGTCGGGGAGGATGACGGTGCGGCGGCGGGCGGGGGCCTGTTCGAGGATCACGTGGGCGTTGGTCCCGGAGAAGCCGAAGGAGGACACCGCGGCCAATCGCGAGGCCGTCCGGGTGGGCCAGGCGGACAGGTTGGTGGGGACGAACAGGCGGGTGCCTTCGGCGCTGATGGCCGGGTTCCACCGGGTGAAGTGCAGATTGGGCGGGACGAGCCCGCGCTGGAGGCAGAGCACTGCCTTGATCAGGCCGATGACGCCGGCCGCCGGTTCCAGGTGGCCCACGTTCGTCTTCACCGAACCCAGCGCACAGCGCCCCTGTCCTACCCCGTAGACCGCGGCCAGGCTGGAGAACTCGACGGGGTCGCCGACGGGTGTGCCGGTGCCGTGCGTTTCCACCAGGCCCACGTCGCGCGGGTCGGTTCCGGATCGGGCGAGGGCCTGGTGGTAGAGGGCCTGCTGGGCTACGGCGGAGGGCGAGGCCAGGACGTCGGAGCGGCCGTCCTGGTTGACGGCCGAGCCGCGGACCAGGGCCAGGACGCGGTCGTCGTCCCGTAGCGCGTCTTCAAGGCGTTTGAGGACGACGACGCCGCAGCCTTCGCCGCGTACGAAGCCGTCCGCGGCCGCGTCGAAGGTCCGGCAGTGACCGGTGGGCGAGAGCATTCCCATGCGGGCGAAGGACATCGTCGTCCTGGCGCCCAGCACGAGGGTGACGCCGCCGGCCAGCGCGAGATCGCACTCGTCGTTCCGCAGGGCTTGACAGGCCAGGTGGACCGCCACGAGCGAGGACGAGCACGCGGTGTCCAGCGCCACGCAAGGGCCCTGTAGGCCCAGCAGGTAGGAGATGCGCCCCGGGGCGACGCAGTGCCCGTTGGTCAGGATCGCGCCCTCGAGTTCACGGGGCTGGCCGGAGAGGGCCTCCATGTAGTCGGTGTAGCTCAGGCCCGAGAACAGTCCCGTTGAGGTTCCCGCCAGTCGCTCCGGGGGAAGTCCGGCGTGTTCGAGCGCCTCCCACGTCACTTCCAGGAGCAGCCGGTGCTGGGGGTCTAGAACGTCGGCCTCCTTGCCCGAGACCCCGAAGAAGTCGGCGTCGAAACCGGCGACGTCGCGAAGGTAGCCCCCCCACAGCGGCATCGGCCCGGCGGTGTGGGCGCCAGCCACGTGCCCCGCGCGGCTTATCGGCGGTTCGCCGACCGCGTCCTGGCCGGCTTCGAGCAGCCGCCACAGCGCGGCGGGCGAATCGATGTCGCGGGGAAGTCGGCATCCCATGCCGACGATGGCGATGTGCGCATCGGCGGCTCTCGGGTTCTCTGCGTGGCCCATCACATGGTCTCCTACGCGCTTGCGTGAACGGGGGGTGGGGAGAGCTCTCCGTCCGGCGATGTGGCCGCCGGGGGCCGGGGTCAGTCGACGTCCGAACTGCCCAGCAGGATCGCGCTCTTGACACCTCCGATCTGGTAGTTGCAGGTCAGTGCGTAGTCGAACTCCAGGTGCCGGGTGTGGAGGCCGGGGACGGGATCGAAGCAGATGTTGTCGGCCGGCTCCTCGCAGTTCGCGGTGGGGCACACCTCTCCCTGCTCCAGCATCAGGAGGGTCAGGGCGACACCCAGAGCTCCCGCCGGGGCGCCGTTGTGGCCGAAGCAGGCTTCCTGGGAGGTCATCAGGAGGTCTTCGACAGCGTCGCCGTAGAGCTGCCTGGCTGCGTTCGCCTCGAACGCGGTCACGACGACGTCGCCGTCGCTTCCGCCGTGGATGTAGGGGACCTGGCCGATGTCCCACCGGTCGCCGAGGCACTTGCGGATGGCGGCGACCAGTGACGCGCCGTTCTCGTCGCTTGCGAGCGGATTGGACAGGCCGTCGCGGGTCATACCGTGCGACAGGACCCGGCCGTAGGTGTACGCCCCGCGTTGCTGGGCACGGTCGCGGCTTTCCAGCACCAGGGTCACCGATCCCTCCCCGTGGTTCACGCAGTCGGCCCGCCGGTCGTAGGGCCTCATGATCCGGTCGAAGGCCGGGAGGAGTTCGGGCATGCCGTCGACGCGGATGGAATCGTAGGCACGCTGGGCACCGTGCAGCAGACGCTGGACGTTCTGGATCACATCCACACCGAACACGTCGACGCCGGTGACGACGGCGAGGTCGATGTCACCGTCCGCGATCATGCGGCGGGCGTTGCCGATCTGGACGGCGGAGGACGCACAGCCGCACGAGACGGTGAAGCAGGGGCCGGTCGTGCGCATCAGCGCCCCTTGGACCAGTGCCACGTCAGAAGGGGTGAGTCCCTGCTGAGCCCTGACGAACAGCTCCATCGCCTGGTTCGGGGTGGTGGTGCGTGCGTCGGCGTGCAGGACTTCGAGGTAGCTGGAGACGTTGGCATCGATGCCCCCGCGCCCGACCAGGACGGCGGCGTCGGTGAGGTCACCGTCTCGGATGCTCAGTTGGGCGTCCGCGCAGGCTTCCACGAGGGACACCAGCCCATAGCGGTGCGCGTTGGTGTAGTGCTGGGAGAAGATGCCCGGCACGTCCGGCAGGCGCTCCGCGAAGGCCGTGTCCGGCAGATCGACGGAGCCGTAGTAGACGCCGTGGTGCTTCAGGCACGAGCGGCCGTTGGCGGCCACGTCCCAGAGTTCGTCCGCGGTGAACAGCGGCTGCTCCTCGCCCGGCAGGCAGAACCCCATGCCGGTGACCATGGTGTCCCGCCCGCCGGTGGCGCCTCGTGGGCGCGCGCTGGAGGGCCTGCTCACGACGCGTACCCGAGAGTGCGGGGCGGACGCTCTTTCCGTACCGGTGCGGGAAGGTTGCTGATCATTGCTCACCTCGGGGTGTGGGGATGGGGTGATGCGGGACGGCGCCGCGTTGGTGTGCGGCTGCTGGGACCCGGCGCCGGCGTCGGATGCGGGGGGAGACGGTGACGGGCGCTACTCGGCGATGGCGGTTCGATACGACCACCGGTAGACCCGCATCAGTACGCCCCCGACGTCTTTGAATTCCTGCGTGATCTCGAAGTGCTCATAGCCGTTTCCGCGAGGAATCTTCAACCGATCCTCAATACTTCCAGATTCCAATTCCCGGATCTCAGGAATGTCACTCGGGCCGCCCTTGAGGAAGACGAGCAGACAGTGGGACGTGACACTCACCTCACCCATTCAAAACCGCTAAATAATTCTTCGAGGAGGATCAAGCATCCGATTGACGGCGCACACCCTGAATACCCGCAGGGAAGGCCGGTCAACCCAGGAATCTCAACAGCGCATGAAGTGCGATAGGGGCGCACGCGCATCGCAGTCCACAGGGGTGCCAGCCGTGATGTTATCTGAATAAAGCCCAGCCGAGAATCACTGGAAAGAATAAATACGAAGACTTCGCCACGCTCTCCCGGTTGCGCCATGCCATTGGCATAGCTGCAGGTCAGACGGCTATCTTGGCCGATTTCCGCAGGTTTCATCCCCAGTTTCCGGGCGCTCTCGGCACGATTCCTGCCCGGATCCTCGAGAACTCTTCGACGGTCGTCCGGGAAGGCACTCGCTCGCGCTCACCTAAAATGCCCAGCGGCAAGTCTTTTGTCGTTACCGGCCCCCTCCGGCGAGGCGTCGAAGAGATTTCGCGCCCCCGATGCGGACTTTGCTCCCACCTTTAGCAAATTCCCTATTGCCACCCAATGGCGCCCGAACCTACCGTGAGTGAAACGCCTCGTCGACTTGGCCACAATGGCCTTGTCCGGCGTTCGGAAATCGGAAAAGAGGAATCCTATGTCCCCGATTCTCCTCGCGCTCGTCCCCTCGCAGGGTCCGACGACCGGGGGTAACCCCGTGCTCCTGGTCGGCGCCGGACTGACCGGCGCGACGGCGGTCCTGTTCGGCGCCACCCCCGCGCTCAGCTTCACCGTCCAGTTCGACGGGGCCATCACGGCTGTCGCCCCGCCCGGGACCGGGACGGTCCCGGTCACGGTGGTCACGTCGTCCGGCACCAGCAACAACCTCAGCTACACCTACCAGCTGCCGGCCCCGCCGACCATCCTCGCGCTCGTGCCGCCGATCGGCCTGGCCATGGGTGGCCTGCCCGTCCTCATCGTGGGTCACGGCCTGTCCGGCGCGACGTCGGTCCTGTTCGGCGCCACCAACGCCACGAACTTCACCGTGCTGGGCGACGGCGCCGTCCTGGCCGTCTCCCCGCCCGGAACCGGAACCGTCCCCGTCACGGTGGTCACGCCCGCCGGCACCAGCAACGGTTCCTCCTACACCTACCTGTAGGACGGCGGCCGACCGCCGGTCCGTGCGCGACATGATCCGGCGGGATGAGAACAGTGAGCTCCGACAGCGGCCGCGCTGTCGGAGCTCACTGCTTGTCGGACGCTCGGTCGGGGGCGGGATTCCGATGTCCGCGCCGCTCTCGGAAGAGGAGGCGACCCTAGATCGCCGGTGGGGCGGTGTAGGTGTAGGCGAGGCTGTTGCTGGTGCCGCCGGGGGTGGTCACCGTCACCTGCACCGTGCCCGAGCCCGCCGGCGCCGTGGCGACCAGGTAGCTGTCCGACACGACGGTGAAGGCGGCCGGAGCGGACCCGAAGGTGACCGCGGTGGCGGCGCTCAGCCCGCTCCCCGCCAGCGTGACCGTGGTCCCACCCGAGGTCGGCCCCGCCGTAGGAACCACACTCACCAGTTGGGGAACGGGAACGTAGGTGAACGCGACACCGTTGCTGGTTCCTCCAGGCGTCGTCACCGTCACCAGCACCGTGCCCGAGCCCGCCGGCACCGTCGCGGTAATCTGCGTCGCCGACACCACCGTGAACGACGTGGCGGCGACGGCACCGAACCGCACCGCCGTCGCCCCCAGCAGATTGCTTCCTGTGAGGGTGACGGTGGTTCCGCCGAGAACAGGCCCTTCGTCGGGGACCACGGCGGTGAGCTGGGGGTTGCTCAGGTAGTAGTAGGGCACGGGGAGGCTGGTGCCACCGGCCGTGGTGACGGTGACGCCGGACGGCCCGGGCCCTCCGGCTGGCACCGTCGCCGTGATCTGCGTCGCCGACACCACCGTGAACAACGTGGCGGCGACGGCACCGAACCGCACCGCCGTCACCCCCGTGAACCCGCTGCCCGTCAGCGTCACCGTATTGCCACCGGACGCCGGCCCCTGGGGCGGGACGATCGTGGTCACCACCGGTGGGGCGGTGTAGGTGTAGGCGAGGCTGTTGCTGGTGCCGCCGGGGGTGGTCACCGTCACCTGCACCGTGCCCGAGCCCGCCGGCGCCGTGGCGACCAGGTAGCTGTCCGACACGACGGTGAAGGCGGCCGGAGCGGACCCGAAGGTGACCGCGGTGGCGGCGCTCAGCCCGCTCCCCGCCAGCGTGACCGTGGTCCCACCCGAGGTCGGCCCCGCCGTAGGAACCACACTCACCAGTTGGGGAACGGGAACGTAGGTGAACGCGACACCGTTGCTGGTTCCTCCAGGCGTCGTCACCGTCACCAGCACCGTGCCCGAGCCCGCCGGCACCGTCGCGATGATCTGCGTCGCCGACACCACCGTGAACGACGAGGCCGCAACGGCACCGAACCGCACCGCCGACGCCCC
>NZ_JBIUUS010000023.1:0-66815 GCF_044742585.1 Kitasatospora sp. NPDC087861 | reverse complement strand
CGACGGCACCGAACCGCACCGCCGACGCCCCCGTGAACCCGCTGCCCGTCAGCGTCACCACCGACCCCGCCGCCCCCGACGCCGGACTGACCGAATCGATCACCGGAATGTTGTGATCAACCATGACTTACCCCCATGGGTTGTACAGTCTCCGAGTTGACGAATGTCGTGCGTGCGCAAGGCGCCTGAAGCGTCGGCTGTCTGCCCAGGGATGCGACGGGCGCCGAGGTGGGGAGCCCCGGTCGACGGAGGGAACATCGACCGGGGCTCGTCAGGGGTGGTGAGCCGCTGGGCGGCGGGACAGCCCCGCCCGAAGCGGGGCTTGTGCCGACTCCCGACCGCCGCGTCGAGCGCGGGCCGCCGGTCATCAGAGTCCGGGCGGCAGGACACGGGTGAGTGCGCTCGCCGGGGTCCCACCAGTGGTGAACGTCCTGGGCATCGGCGGTCCCGGGTACGGTGACGACCATCGGTCCGGCGTCCGCGACGTCCGCGAGCGACGCGAGCACATCTCCGGTCGGAGTCGGCTGAGAGGTCGCCGGATTCGTTCCGGGGAACCCTCACGGGCGGGCCCCGAGGTCGGGCCCAAGTGACCGGCACGACGACGCCTGGCCGACCGGCGAGCTCGTTGTCCGACTCGTAGGCAGTCGAGGTACGACGTGGTCTGACGCCATGACATGTGGCCCGGTAGTGCCGTTGACCCACGTGGGCCGGCACGAAGGGGCCTGTTTGTCCCCGTGAAGGAGCTCACCGCCGTTTGCCCGGGTCGCTGTCGTCGGGACGCTCGTCCGTGCGGCCGAAACGCCGTCCTCGGCCGATCCGCCCTCGGCGCCGCCTGTGCTTTCCACGGACGGACTCGGCCGAGCGCATCCTGCCGGAGTCCCGCTCAAAAACCTGGTCGTAGGCGGCTGCGGGTACGCTTTTCGTCGTCGACGGTTCGCGCGCGGACTGAATTTCCGCCAACACCGTGGGTACGTACCACCCCAACAGCCCCCAGCACCACAGCGCTGAAGTCGTCGTTCGACGGTACGAGGGAGAGGAGCCGGCGGACCACCCGGCCGCCGCACGGGCCAGCACGCTTCGGAACCTTTGGATTGCTTGCATGACGCCTCCTGGCGTATGTAAGCCGCCGCATCTGCCGGTACCGCCGAGACGGCGCCGGCAGATGGATCCAGATCCTCCACGGGGGTGCCCATCGCGAGCCGCACGTCACCGCCGCCTGAAGCACAGCGGGCGCCCGGCTGCACGTTCCCCCAGGAGGGTTGGGCGGCCCGCCGGTTGGATACAGAAAAGTAATCCAGAGCCGTGAAATCGGTGACAAGCCTTCCGACCCGCTTTCACCCGCTTGGCGCAGTGTCCTGCCATCTCCCGCAATCCGGAGAAATGGCCAGTGCCATAGCGGCGCGACCGACGCTGATCAGCGAAAACAGACCTGTCTGTGCGGGATTTGCGTGCTTATTCCTCACCCGGCAAGATCGCGACTTCCCTGCCCGCGGCCCAAGAGACGGCGCGGCCACGGATGGACAAATTCCCCACCTTCTGCCGTTCGGAATTGCTCATCCCAGCCGGGACGCGCCGCGCGAAGCCTCCGGCCGGGGCCGGCGGCTGGGCACGATCGACGCTCCCACCGAGTGGACGCCGTCTCCGCTCTCGTGGAAGTGAGGTTTTGGAGTCGCGCCCCACGTGGCGGACGGCGATCCGTGGCCTGGGCGGTTCGCGCGCTGTTTCACGGTCCGGCCGGGTCGATCAGTCTCACAGCCGTGTCAGAGTCCTCGGCAGCCCGGTACCGGCCGAGTCGCCGGCCTACCCGTGCAACCACAGCGATCAGCGGCCTCCAGGCCGTTGACGTGGCTGCAGACCCAGCCTTCGTCGCAGTCTCCGCAGAACGACCCGGGGCGGCTGCCAGGTGCTCCGCAAGCCCGGCTCAGCCGCAGCACCGGCGTACCGGGCGTTGGTGGCTTCGCCCAGGCCGACCCAGGACGGCTGCTCGGTTCCCATCCAAGTCGCGACCGCCGTAGGCCAGTTCACCGGCCGGCTCGGTCACACCAACGGTGGTCGTTGCCGCAGTGAAGTCCCGAAGTGCCGTCGCCCCGCAGTGTGGACCGAAGTCGGCGGCCTTGCGTGCGCTGATCCAGATCGCGGCGATCCGCTGCACCTGGGCGCCCTCGGCGGCGGTTTCGCCGCTTTCCCCGAACCGTCCGGGAGCGGCGCTCGGATCGGCCGTACCGTCGGACGCTCTGCGGGCCGACGCGAGGCGGTCGCCCGGCTCTCCTTCCTCGTCGGTCTGCTTCTTCCCTTCTCTATCGCGGGATGTCCTGCGGGCGGACCGGAAGAGGAGTGGACAGAGTTGGAGAACAGAGTTGGAATGCTTGCAGCACCTCCTGACGGTGCTTCAATCGAGTTCGCGCTGCGTGCCAGCACGGTCAGCGACAGCCGCTCATGAGGTCCCGTCATCGGCGAATGTTCAAGGGCCCGGTCCACGGCCGGAATCTCGACGCGGGCGGCATCGTCCAGCGCGCCGCAGCCGTGAACGCCGTGCACGGCCTCCGGTCGGTCGCGGCGCGTATGACCGGGCTTCGTCATGGCCCGGCGTGCCAGGAACGTCATCCGGCGGTCCGTCGGACAACAGTCGGATGCGTGTCCTCCGTCCCCGGTCTCCTTCACCGGCACGGCGCGGCTCGTCTTGACGCTCTGGGGATCCAGCGCGCGGGCGCCCGGCTCGGGATCACGCCCGTTCTCGTGCCAAGCGCCTCAGAGGGCCGTTGAGCTTGGGCGAACGCCCCCGTCCTGCTGCCCGGCGGCGAAGTATCCGTAGACGGTCTCCCATGGAGCGAAGTCGTGCGGGAGGCAGCGCCGGAGACGCCGGTGCGGTCGGCGTACCGGATCGCTTCCATGATGCGACGAAGGTCACGCCCTGCGATCGTGCCGGTCCTGTCGCGCGATCAGGCGGCCACCCCGTTCTTCCGGGGCCGGCCGAGGAATCGGGCACCGGGTGCGGTGGGACGGGATCTGCCCGGACGGGACCGATGACGGTCCCGCCCGGGCGGACGGCCTCGTTGGCCACGCGGTTCAGGTGGTCAGTGTCTGACTCCTGGCTCAGACCCCCGGGCTCGCGAGGTACTGGAACGGGGTCGCGGCGGTCACGCTGCCGGCCGTGTTGGTGACCGTGATGTTGGCCGGCCCGGGGGCGCCGTCGAGGGTGGGCGGCGCGACGGCGGTGACGGTGGTGTCGCTGATGACGACGAACGGGGCCGACTGGCCACCGAAGGTGACCGACTGGGTGCTGCTCAGGGAGGTGCCGGTGATGGTGACCGCGGTGCCACCGGAGGCCGGGCCCGAGGCGGGAGTGAAAGCGGTCACGGTGGGCACGTCCACGTAGGTGTAGGAGAAGCCGTTGTTGGTTCCGCCCGCGGTGGTCACGCTCACCCCGACGGATCCGACCGCCGCGCCCGCGGGCACGGCGACGGTGATGACGCTGTCGCTGACGACGGTCGGCGTGGCGGTATTGGCTCCGAAGTGCACCGCGGTGGCGGTCGACAGCCCCGTACCGGTGATGGTGATGACGTTGCCGCCCGCCAGCGGCCCGGAGGTGTCGCTGAGCGCGGCCTTGAACGGCGCGCCGACGTAGTAGAAGTTCAGCGGGTTGCTGGTGCCGCCCGGGGTGGTCACGGTCACCTGGACCACCCCGCTGCCGGAGGGGGAGATGACGGTGACCGAGGTGGCCGTGTTGGCGGTGATGGTGGCCAGCTTGGAGCCGAAGTGCACGGCCGTGGCCCCACCGAGGTTGGTGCCGGTGATGACGACGCTCTGTCCGCCGCCGGACGATCCCTGGTTGGGGGAGATGGGCACGACTGCCTCCTTGAACGGGGTGAGGTGAACCGCGCACCGTGCGTGCCCAGGAAGAGTCACAGGTCACGCACGGTGCGGGTCGGGCCAGGCCCCGGCGAGGGCGAAACGGACGGCCGAGGCGGTGAACCGGGCGCCGGCGGGCCGGTCCACGGGTGTGGCCGGGCCGCTTTCCGGGCGTGAGGGCGAGACGACCCTGGATGGCTGTCGCCGGTCGCGGTGGCGGGCGGATCGTTCACGCCCCTGCCAGGAGAGCCCACGGCGCCACCGGTAGTGACCGGCCATACGGCAGGCCGACGCCCCACTCCCCCGGAGAGGATGGGCGACCCACCGGATTGGACACTCCCAGTAACCCATTGAGGTGACAAGCAGGCAAGGTGCTTGACGCCAGATCACCCAATTGGCGGCACGTGCTGGCTGTGAGCGTGGCCCGTCTCCGGCCTTCGGTCTCACTTCTCGCCGGTAGCGCCAGGGCGCCCTCCCGGTCGGTTGCGCCGGTTCGCACGACGCCGATGGTGACGGAACGTCGGAGCCCGCGTCAGCGTCGTGGACCAACCCAGGGCCGTCCCGCGGACGGCCCTGGCGCGGGGAGCGGGGCTTCCTCGCCGAGTGGCGGTCGGCCCTTCGGTGCGGGTGCGGGCCGCCGGCGCCGGTCCCGTCGGAAGGAATCGGCTCCGCCCCGCGGCGGCCTGGGACCCGGTCGCCGTCGACGAGGCCCACCGCACCGCCGGCTCCGAGGTCAAGGCCTGGGCCGCCGCCCGCGACGACGACCAGGTCCCGGCCGCCCGCCGCCTGTACTTCACCGCCACCCCGCGCATGGCCTCGGAGCTGCTGCCCGACACCGAGCGCCCGGAGCGGCCGTGGGCGCAGGCGGTGGCCGGCACCGACCGGCTGCGCGAGCGCCGGGCCGCGTTCGCCGAGGCCGCCGGCCGCGCCCGATTGCGGACCTCGCCCGGATACGGCTGCACGAGAGTGTGGTCGAGCCGTACGCGGGCGATGCGCAGCCGGCACCCGGGACCGCAGGGCGCGCTCCTCCTGGCCACACCGACGGGGCCGTCCGAGGGTTGACCCCCTGGCGGCCGCGTGCGCTTCTGGTGCGCGGCGCGGAACCCTGCGAAGTGTCAACCGTTGCTGACGCCGGGCCTGGTGAACACCGGGCATGGGAGCAGACGGGGGGCGCGCGGGTGAGCGTGCACACCGGCATATGCCAGTGACCATTTCGCTGAGCGGCGGCACGGCAGGGCAACCGTCCGGGGATCCGTGCCCATGCGAACCCTGGCACGCTGAGCACAGTTGTGCGACGGGCGGCCAGACGCATGTCTGGCCTGAAATTCCGGGGAGAACCGCGAGCACTCACGTATCCGCAGAGGTCTATGCCAGTCGTCCCCCCATGGCACGCTTGCGAAAATCATTAAGCACTCAACAGTCGGGATCCGGCCGCTGTTTGGCCGAGATCCGTATGCGACTTGACATGGCATGCGTGGGGCCTTTGTCAATTGATTGCATGGTTATTCGCTCACTCAAATTGCACAGCAATCGACGATGTCTTGCAAAAACCTTTCTTCTCTCACTCCCGGGCTTCGTGTATATTTCCTGGCTTCCCATGGGTCCCATGAGGAAGCCGTACGCCATATCGAAGCCTGCTAGGAGTGGAATGCTGACCGGAGAGGAATACATCAACATCTGCGCCCTCCGATCCCGGGGGTTGTCCATCGCCGCAATCGCCCGTCTCCTCGGCCGCGACCGCAAGACCGTGAGCTCCTATCTGAGCGGGAAGCGCACGGTCGGAGTCCGCAGCTCCGGCCGGGACGAGTTCGAGCGGTTCATCCCCTACTGCCGCCGGCGGTTGCAGGACGATGCCCACTTCCAGGCGTCGACGCTGTTCGCCGAACTCGTCGATCTGGGCTACAGCGGCGGCTACTCGACCTTCACCCGCGCTCTGCGGACCCATCAGCTGCGTCCCCGGTGCCCGCTGTGCCAGCGTCCCCCCCGCACCCGCCCCGGCCGGCCGGACAACGCGGAGGAAGTGCACTTCCGCTGGTTCGTCCTCTCCGACCCCCCTGCGGACTGGGGCAGTACTCATGCTTGCATCCTGGTGGGACGCCTGACCCACTCCCAGCGCTGGAGCGCAGCACTCGCAGAGCAGATCGATCTCGGCCACCTGGTCGACTCCGTCGACCGGATCCTGCGCCAGTTCGGCGGAACCGGCTGGCGCTGGCGCTTCGACCGGACGCAGCCGATCCACTGCCCGGAAGGTGGCAAACTGGCCACGGCGCTGGGCAAGGTCGCGAAGCACTACGGTGTTGTCGCGGATCTCTGTCCGGCGGGGCAACACGCCGACGACGAGGCGATCAGGCAAGCACTCGTTCTGTGGTGGCAGACCATTGGCGCGGACACCGGCCTGCTGGAGGCGCAGGAGAGCCTCAGCAGACTGGCCAGGCTCATGGACGTTCGCCGGGCCGCGGCAAGCGGCGGCCACGACGGGTACACCGTGCCCGCTGCGACGGTCCTGCTCGACCTTCCCCACGACCCGTACCCTGCCAAGATCAGCGTGGCTTGCGCGGTCTCGGCCAACAGCATGGTGTCCTACCGGGGCAACCTCTACGCGGTTCCACGGCATCTGCACGGTCACACCGTGGAAGTGCGCCGAAGGCTCGGTGATCCCCTTCTGGCGATCACGACCCCTCGTGGAAGGGTGATCGTTCAGCATTCACTGGCGCCCGACGGTGCCAGCCTGTCGGTCATCGGCCGCCGGCACGGGATCAGCCTCGAACGCCCGCTCCCGGTATCGAGGCCGGCCTGCCACAGCAAGATGTACAGTCCGCCGTCCGCCGAAGCGCTCGCGGCGGCCCAAGAGCTCCGACAGGACGCCGGTCAGGAGGACGGATTAGAGCCCGGTCGACAGGCTGACGGTTCGCCGGGGCGCCCCGGCCGATCCTGGTCGTGGACGGGCGTTCTCGATCGGATCCGGAAGGAACCGACCGAGGGCAACGAGCTCGTCCGTTCAGAGACCGTGATCCACCTCGCCATGCGTCGATGACATGACCCGACGCCCTACCGGCGAAGCCACACCAACCTGGCGAGGCGCCTGAACCCTGCCACGCGGATCGTCACCTGCCTGGATCTACAAGATCCATTGTCAGGTGTGTCCGCATCGTGGGGGTCATCTCAGCGGATGCCGCCCCCCGCCTGAGTGCCACCACGGCCTCGAACGGCGCCCCATCCCGGTGAGCGCATCGCGATGGGCGCGGCACTGTTTTTCACCGTACGCCGTCCAGGGGGTCCGTCCTTGTCGCCGGGGCCGCCGTTGGCGGTGCGCTGGCGTCCGTGATCCGGTTACGTTGATAGAGCACCTGGTCAGAGGGGGTAACAAGCCGTAACCCACTGGGGACGCTGTATGACTGGTCTGACCGTCATCCTGCTGCTCGTGGTCCTGGCCACGGCCGTGGCGACCGGTGCCCGGCGGTGGCGCCTGCCCGCTCCCTCGCTCCTCGTCATCGCCGGTCTGGTCGTCGGGCTCATACCCTGGGTTCCCGAGGTCCGCCTGCCGCCTCACGTGATCAGCGTGCTGGTGCTGCCGCCACTGCTCTACGCCTCGGCCGGGGAAATCTCCGTTCGCGACCTGCGCAGCGTGTGGCGGCCGGTGACCGGCCTGGTCTTCGGTCTGGTCCTGGCCTCGGCCGTCGCCGTCGGGTACGTCGCCCGAGCGATCACCCCGCTCACCATCGCGACCGCGTTCATCCTTGGCGCTGTCCTGGCCAGCACCGACCCCGTGGCCGTTACCGCACTCGGCCGGCGCCTGTCCCTGCCACCGCGGGTGCAGGCCATGGTGCAGGCGGAAAGCCTGTTCAACGACGCCACGTCGCTGGTTCTGTACAAGGTCGCCGTGGCGACCGCGGTTTCCGGCAGCGCCATCACGGTGTCCGGGACGGTCGAGCAGTTCCTGATCCTCGCGGGCGGAGGAGCCCTCATCGGCGCGGCGGTCGCCGCGGTGGTGACCCTCATCCGCAGACGGACCGAGGACCCCGTGCTGGAGACCGTCATCGCATTGGTCACTCCGTACGCCTCGTACGTCATCGCGGAGGACTCGCACGCCTCCGGCGTGACCGCCGTCATCGTGTCCGGGGTGGTCCTCGGCAGCACCGGCCACAAGCTCGGCAACGCCCCCGTCCGTCTCCAGGTCCACGCCGTCTACGACACCGTGACCTTCCTGCTGGAGAGCGTCGTCTTCGCCCTCATCGGTCTCGAGCTCCCTTCCGCGGTCCGTCACCTCGCGCACGACGAGCACGGCTGGCCGCTGTGGGTGCCGGTGATCGCCTTCACCGTGCTGGCGATCCGCCTGCTGTGGATCTTCCCGCTGTCCGCCCTGATCCACTACCGGCACAGGGAGGGCGACAGTCGCCTCTCCTGGCGTGTTCCGGCCGTCCTGTCCTGGGCGGGCACCCGAGGCGTCATGCCGCTGGCCGCCGCGCTCTCCATCCCCCTGGTCACCGACACGGGGGCGCCGCTGCCGCACCGGGCGCTCGTTCTCACGCTCACCACCGGGACCGTCGCGCTCACCGTTGTGTTCCAGGGCTTCACCCTCGCTTCCGTCGTCCGCCGCTCGGGCATCGCTCTGGAACCGGAGCACACCGCCCGGGAGGAGGCCCGGACCCGCCGACGCATCGCCCACACCGCTCTCGAAGAGCTCAAACAGCTCGGCGATCTGGATGAGCTCGCCGAACTGGGCGCCGCCGCCGAGGCCGCCGTGAAACAGGCTCGCCGCGATCTGGAAGCGCGCATCCACCAAGCGGAAGACGCCCACTACAGCGACCCGGACGCCCGTCCCGCCGACGCCTACCGCGAGATACGCCGGACACTCATCGGCATCGAGGCGGCCGAGCTCCAACGCCTCTACGAAGCGAACATGATCAGCAACGCCACCCGGCGCCGGATCCAGCGCGAACTCGACCTCGAGGAAACCAGCCTCCGTGCCCGCGACTGACGAGTCCGCGCTGCGAGCGATACCCGCATCCAGATCGGGCGGAGCGACAACATGCAGCTCTACCGCTGCCCGCCCTCCTTCGAGCACCCGCACACGGAGGTCGTGCAACAGGTGGCTGCCCCCTGCGACAGCCCTCCTCGACCTGTGGTGGGAGACACGCCTTCTCGCCGAGCGCGAGGCGAGGCCGCCCGTCGCGAGGACCAGGAACGCCTCCGGGGCGCCCGCGCCGAGCGCCCGCCCGGGCCTGGACCTGCAAGGGTTTGTAGGTCGCTGGAGGCCGCTCCGCGTCTGCTGACGGGGCCGTTCCAGGGGAACGCGAACGAGACGCTGCAGGGCTGGCAGGTGTGGCCGCGGTACGCGGGGAAGCGGCTGTCGCGGCTGGGTGGACAGCACGTGCGGGATCGTTTCCGGGTAGAGCGCGCTCGGCCGTTCGGGTGAGAAGCAGGTCTTCTGATGGCTACCTTCTGTAACCCTATGAGTTACTCGTAGCGATTACACCCGGTGGGCCGCCCATCCCTTGCCGGGGGAATGCGTTGGACCTCAGGAGACAAACATGTGCTCCCGGTCCGGCAGCCGTCGGGCGCCCCCGGTAAGGAGCCAACGTCATGTCGGCTGTCGTGAACGCGACGGCCTTTGGACGTCGACGGTCCCCGTTTGACCGGAGGGGACGTCATGACCTCAGCGACTGACCGCCTGACAGCAGGGCCGGCGGCGACGGACGCGACCGTGCCGGTCGGGGCGGGCCCACCGGGATCGCGGTCACCCCGAACGGCAGCCGCGCCCACGTGGTGAACAACGCGGCTGTCAGCGTGAACGTGATCGACACCGCCCTGAGCAAGGTGGCATTCACCCCAAACTCTCTCTCCTCCTACGTGAGCGACAACGGCGCGAACACGGTGAGCGTCGTCACGACCCCCGCCGGCCGTCAGCCCGAATCAAGGACCCACCGGAGGCGGTGCCGGGGGCTCTGCCATCGCTGACGCACGGACGTTCACCCCCTGCGCCCCCGACAGCCGCAGGCCGGGTGCCCGAACAGGTGCGACCAGACCACACCAGAGGGCTCAAGCCACCACGAGCCTGGTCCCAGCACACCCTCGACCCGTTCCCGGACACGCCGCACGCAGCCCCGTGAACGATCCACTCGACACCAGGGAGAAGCGATGAACCACAGCAAGCTGGCGATCCGAACGCTGGGCGCTCTCGGGGCGGCCGCCCTCATGGTCACCGGTGTGGCCGCCACCCCGGCAGCCGCGCAGACGTTCGTCCCGTGCACCACCGACGCGCTGGCGAGCGCCATCACCAACGCGAACACCTCCGGCGGCACGCTCGCCCTGGCCCCGGGCTGCATCTACACCCTGACCACCCCGCTGCCGTCCATCCAGAACACGATCACCATCAAGGGTGACGGCGCCACCATCACCCGTGGCCCGGCCGCGTCGGCCTTCCGCATCCTCACGGTCGACTCGACGGGAAACCTGGACCTTCGCGAGGCCATCATCACCAACGGTGACGCGACGGGAGGCTTCGGGGGCGGCATCCGCAACGACGGAGTCCTCACTGTCAGGCGCAGCCTCATCCGTGACAACCACGCCGACTTCTCCGGCGGGATCGGCGGCAACACCGGGTCCACCACGCACGTCGACCGCAGCCTCATCAGTGGCAACAGCGCGCTCCACAACGGAGGCGGTCTGGGCAACGACGGCGACATGACCATCGACAAGAGCACTGTCGTCAACAACAACGCGCTCGAGCTGGGCGGCGGAGTGGCCAACGACGGTACGCTGAACGTCTCGCGAAGCTCCGTCTACGACAACTCGGCATCCGGGCCCACGGGTGCGGGCGGCGGAATCGCCAACTTCGGCGGTGCCGGCGCCACCACCACGCTCACCCTGAGCAAGGTCGTCAGCAACTTCGCGACCAACGCCCCTGGAGGCGTCTACAACGACAGCGGCAGCGTCACGCTCAACTTCACCGCCGTGCTCGCCAACAACCCGACCAACTGCTTCGGCAGCCCCACCACGGTCCCCGGCTGCGTGGCCTGACCCACCGAGCCCGCTGTCCGCAGCCTCCACACCTCGCCGGCGGCCAAGACCTTGGCCGCCGGCGTCGATCACCGCCCGGTCCCTGACACCGCCGACAACCAGATGCTGCTGTCCGCCGACCCCGATGACGCGATCACCCTGCTGCGTCTGCTTCTCGCACGGAACCTGGCTGCCCGGTAGCACCGCAGCCGCACTACTACGCGGCCTCGCCGCCCCATCGACGCCCTGCCCGACGAGGCAGGCGATCAGGGGGCACTGCGCCTGACCGCTGCCGCCGCGAAGCGGCCGTGGTTCTTCCGGCCGGGACGAAGGCTGCCGCGCTGCGCTCTTCCACGCCGATGCGGCGCCACTCGACGTTCTCATACGATCAAATCGCGGGCGCACGACGGCGGTTCCGTCGCCCGGCGCGATGCGCCTGATCCTCCCTTTTCCCCGGACATTCCTCGATTCCCCTGTCGTCCCGGTTGTCCCTTCTCGGGAGGAAAGCACCGGGGTGGTCCTTCGTGTTTCCGGCACCGCACGGGGGGAGCTGCCCTGAGGACATGCCCTGTCATCCTGGAGTTCGATGATGCCCGTTGACCATGGTCGATCCCGCAGGTCGCGGGTCAGGATCGCCGCAGCGCTGACGATCTCGGCGGCAGCCGTTCTCGCAGTCTCTTCGTGCAGTTCCTGCGGCGGAACCGCGGAACCGGCGGTGACGATCTCGCCTTCCACGTCCGAGGGAACATCGGCATCGGCGACGGCCTCGCCCGCCGTGACGGTGCCTCCAGTGCACGCCGGGTTCGACTACCAGATCGGCGGGCCGTACCAGCCGCCGGCCGGTGTGTCCGTCGTCAGCCGCGACCACGGGGTGTCCCCGGCACCGGGGATCTACAACATCTGCTACGTCAACGGCTTCCAGGCCCAGCCGGACGCAGAGCAGGAATGGGACCAGGACCTGTTGCTCCGGGACCAGGCTGGCAACGTCGTCCACGACACCACCTGGAACGAGGCGCTGCTGGACATCAGCGCGGACACCAAGCGTCAGCGGATCGCTCTGAAGGTGGACGGCTGGATCGACGAGTGCGCCACCAAGGGCTTCAACGCCGTCGAGCCGGACAACTACGACAGCTACACACGGTCGGCCGGACTGCTGGGCGCGGCCGACGCCGAGGCGTACCAGTCTCTACTCGTCGCGCACGCCCACGGACAAGGCCTTGCCATCGCCCAGAAGAACGCGGCGGAGCTGGCCCCGGACCGGCAGCAACTGGGCCTCGACTTCGCGGTGGTGGAACAGTGCGGCACGTACGGCGAGTGCGACCGTTACACCCACGCGTTCGGCGACAGCGTATTCGACATCGAGTACGACGAGCAGGGCCTCCAGGCGGCGTGCACGACTTGGGGGACCCGCATCAGCATCGTGCGGCGCGACCTCAACGTCGTTCCACCGAGCAACCCCGGCTACCTGCGCCAGACCTGCTGAACCAACCCCGTCACCCGCTCGTGTGCCTGCAGGGTCTGTCCAGTCGCTGGACAGACCCCGGCCTTCGTCTGATCATGTGCTCCGACCAAGAATGCGCGTGACCAAGATGAAGGCCGTGAGGGTGAGTCTGCTGCCAGATGCCGTCCGGAGGGAACCGTCCGCGGAAGCGTCACGTTTCCGGGGCGAGTTCTACGAGCGTCTGACCGCCCGGCGTGACGAGTTGTTCGAGCTGGTGGACGCCGTGCTGTGTGCGGACGGTGCGGTGAAGTCCCCGGTGGATCTGACGCTGTTGCCCGAGCACCGACGTGGGCACGGAGCGATGTACGGCGGCTTACACCACGGCCGGATCGACGTCGGTCGGCTGCGGACCGGGCGCCACCCGCCTGGCCCGGGTCCTGCGCGACCTCCCCGTCGAGCTGGTCGGCCGCATCCGCTCCGACTGTGTCATGCGCCTGCCGAAGCCGCCGCGGATGCACGGCGCCAACGGCCGGGCGCCCAAACACGGCCCGGAATTCCGCTTCACCGAACCGGAGACCCGGCCCGAACCCGCGATCACCACAGCCACCGACACCGCCCCACTACGGTAAAGGCCGAAGCCCAGGCATGGGACCGGGTCCACCCACGGCTCCTCCTGGCTCGACCACGACGGTGAACTACCCTTGGCCGAAGGGACGTTGACGCGGTCAAAGATCGAGTATCTGTCGAAGAACCGGGATGCCCCTCCGGTGCGGTTGTGGTCCTCGAAAACCGGCTCTGCCCCCGCCGATGTGGACCGTTGCTGGCAGGCATCTCTTCACCGCTTCGATCTGGATCACCTCTTCCGCTTCGCGAAGCAGATCCTCGAATGGACCACCCCGAAACTCCGCACTCCCGAAGCGGCGGACCGCTGGACCTGGATCCTGATCGTCGCGCGCCGCGGTCTCGGCGAGGTCCGAGGGCACGTCCTCTTGGCGGTGTCAGGAGCCGGGCAACAGGGAGGCCAGGTAGTCCTGGGTCTCGGGGTCGGTGGAGTAGAGGCGGGTGCCGTGGGTGGCCCGGGTGGCGAGGACGCGGTAGGTGTTCAGCGCGTACCTCAGGTATCGCCGTGGCGACAGCTCCCGCAGTTGTCTCGCGTCGTGGCTGACCTCGGGGTGGGCCTGCCAGCGGCCGTCACGGCGGACCAGGTCGGCGCCGAGGATGACGGCACCGAAGGCGTATTCGAGACCCTGGGCGGTGTAGATGCAACCGACCTGGTCGTGGCCTCCCTCGTCGGTCGCCCAGAAGGGGCGGGGCGGGACGTCGGGGAATCCGGGGACGGGCCGCTCGGCGCGCAGGTTCCAGGGGCGGGCCCAGGAGTGCTCGTCCTCGTCCGGGCCGTGCCACCGGATGGCGACCTCGGGCTCCAGCGGGGGGACGGCCTCGGCGTTCCAGGGCCAGCAGAACCCGGCGGTGATCCGGGCGCTACGGCCCTGCGCCGCATGGTCGTCGACCCAGGCGGCGAGGGCCTGCGGGTCCGGTCCCAGGGCGAGGTCGTAGCCGCCGCTGTTCCACGGTTGCGGGGTCCGGTCTGCGGAGAAGAGGAGGTCGACCCACTGGTGGTAGGCCTGGGAACCGTTGCAGCGGAACTGGGTCTCCAGGTCGACGCGCCGCATCACGGCCCCGGACTCGCGGGCGTGGCTCTCGAGCTCGTCCAGGGTGATGCCTTCGGTGGGACGCACGATCTGACGCTCGTCGAGGAACAGGACCAGGACGCCGACCCGCTCGAGGAGGTTGCGCAGGGAGGCGGGGAAGCCGGAGGTTCGCTGCTCGGGGTAGGTCTCGGCGCGGTGGGCCTCGTCGAGGAGGACGACACTGCTCTTGTCCAGCCCGCTGGGCGGCTGCTGCTTGAACGTCGCGACGAGGCCGCGGGACTCGTCCTGCAGCAGCCGCTGGAGCTGTTTGGTGAGGGCGCCTGACGTGGTGAGCAGACGGGGGTTGCGCCGTTCCATGCGGCACAGCTCACCCATGAGGCGGGCCGCGATGGCGGTCTTGCCGGTGCCGGGGCCGCCGGTGACCACGACCAGGCCGCCGGGACCCTTCCCGCCGGCTTCCTTGACGGCGTCCAGGATCGCGCGGCGGGCACGGTCCTGCTCGCCGACGAGGGGGAACCGGTTGCGGCCCTCGATGTTGTCGGCGAGTCGCTGCAGGGCGCGTTGGGAGGGCCGGTGCTCGCCGGCGAGGAAGCGGTCGATGGCGTCCTTGGGCGCGGGCGTCAGGCCTCGGCAGTGGAGACGGTCCGCCAGTTCGTCGGCGGGGACGCCGTCGGCGATGTCGTCACGGCCCAGCAGCGGGAACTCGGCGCTGGGCGAGTCCGGGGGCAACACGGCACGCAGATGCCCGAGCAGTTCGGCCCCGGCGTTGTGCAGGAGCGCCACGCCCCGTGCCTGGATTCCGGTTCCGCCGACGGCCCAGTCCCTGAGGTAGTGGGCGTAGCCGCCGACCTGCCGGGCGGGGTGCGGCAGGGTCCGTTGTCCGACTTCCAGCATTCCGGGTTCGCCCGGTGCGGGCACGGCCCACGTCCACTGCTTCAGCTCGACCACCACCACCGTCAGCTCGGCGTCCGTGTCCTGGCCGACGACGGCCATGTCGACGCGCTCGCCTGTCCCCGGCAGCGACAGCTCCAGCAGGACGTCGAGGTCTCCCAGGCCTGCGCGCACCAGGGCGTCGAGCAGCACCGGCCAGCTCCGCCGCCAGCTGCCGATCTCTTCCTCACCCGGGTCCATCCCCCGTCGGCTGCGGAAGCGTGCGACGCACTCGTCGACGAACTCCGGCCGGACGCTCTGCCGTGCCGCCTCGCTGATGGTCCCCCGGTGTACGTACATGACCGATGAATACCACCGGCGTCCGACAGTGGGGTCTCCGGGGCTTCCCGATCGGCACGGGCACCCCTGGCCGGCCACTACTCCGAAAGTAACGGAATGTCCGTACCAGAGTCGCTTGGGTCGCTTCGGTAGCTGGCAGGAGCGCTCACGCGCTTCTCGGGGGCCTTTCACCGGTGTCTCTCCCGCTGACAGCGACTGAGCCTCTGCTGAGCGACCCAAGCGACTGGAGTGACCCGACTCCGGAACCACGGGCACGTACGTTCACCTGGGGAACAGACCACCGGGTGCGGGCGCTGGGCTGTGCCTTGGCGGCAGTCACAGCTACTGAAGCGACCCAAGCGACCGAACCGGCGGCTTCACCTCGCACCTGACACGCGCGACACGCCGGGCCCTGACCCTCGAGAGACTCGGTCGCTTTCAGTCGCTGGGCTTCGGTCGCTGGGTAAAACACCAGGTCAGAGCCTATTCACCTACCCCATCAGCGACTCAAGCGACTCAAGGTCCGGTATATGAAGACATTCCCGTGTGCGTGTGCGCGTTATAGACCCGGGCTTCAGTCGCTTCAGTCGCTGTTTGTTGGGAAAATCGGCTTCGACCTGCGGAAACGTCCCCGGACCGAAAACAGCGACCCAAGCGACTCGGTCGCTGCCCCGGGGTTCGGTCGCTCAGTTTCCCCGCAAGTCCCGGTGGTCCGGGACCGTATGTGCTCGCTCGGCTAGTCTGTGTGAGCTATCTTCTGGACTTCGGTCGCTTCAGTCGCTGATCCAGCACCAACCAGTGCTCTGACCTGGCTTTTTGCTGTCAGCGACCGAACGAGCGACTCAAATCCGGGCAGCTACCGAGCTACCGAAGAAGCTGCAGCAGCTACCGAACCAAGGGGAAGGGACCAGCGTGACGGCGCCGAAGGCCGTGGGGAGCGACCGAACGGAGCGTCAGCCGGACGCACTGGCCGTCGCGCGCTGGTGTGCCGCCCAGGGCTGGCCGGTCCATCCGCTGGCCCCGGGACGCAAGACCCCGCCGGCGAACTGCCCCCCCTGCCAGGACTCCCCCCACTCCCCCGCCGAGTGCCCCTGCCCCCGGGTCGGTCGCTGGTGCCATGGCTTCCATGCCGCCTCCACCGACCAGGACATCATCGGGGCCTGGTGGCGGTTCAACCCGGGCTTCGGCACCGGGGTCGCCTGCGGCCCCGCCGGCCTGGTCGTGATCGACGTCGACAGTCACCCCGCCGACGTCCCCGCCCGGGACCGGATCCTGCCGGGCATCCCGATCCACGACCGCGTCGACCTCGACGGCCTCGAGAACGGCTATCACACGCTCGCCCTGCTCGCGGCCCTGCGCAAGGCCCCCGACCCCTCCCAGGACACCGGAACCCTGCGCGTGCGCACCCCCTCCGGCGGCCTGCACATCTGGTACCGCGACGACGCCCACCACCGCTTCACCTGCTCCACCGGTTCCTCCACCGGCCGGGCCCTCGCCTGGCAGGTCGACGTCCGCGCCCACGGCGGCTACATCGTCGCCCCTAGCACCGTCACCATCAGCGGCACCTACACCCCCCTGCCCGGCGTCACCACCCCCGCCCCACTCCCCCAGTGGCTGGCCGAGGAACTCATCCGTACCGGGCACCTCAAGGACCGCCCCAGCCCGCAGCCCACGCCCCAGCCCGCCGTCCCCGACCGTGCCCGCCAGGCCGTGGTCGCCGCGGGCGGCGGCAAGCGCGGCGCCGAACGGGTCCTCGACACCGTCCTCCAGGACGTCACCGACTGCGCCACCACCCCTGAGGGAGCCGGCTTCACCGGCAAACTCAACCGCGCCGCTTACACCGCGGGCGGCCTCGTCTCCGCCGGACACCTCACGCATGCCGCCGCCGAGCGACTGCTCGCCGACGCCGCCCGCGCCGCCCGCCCCTCCCAGGACAGGCAGAGCTCCGCCGTCATCCGCTCAGCCCTCGCCGCCGGCGCCCGGCAGCCCCTGCACATCGGGAAGGCGCGAGGATGAGCGACAGCACCCGCAAGAGGACGGTCTTCGATCCCGTGGCCGCTGCCCAGCAGATCCTGGAGTACCCGCCGGTCCCGGGGCCCTCACAGGCCCCCTGGCACGGCACCGCAGTCCAGGAGAGCCTCCTCGACGCCCCCGCCCCCGCCCCCGCCGCAGAGCCACAAGGACTCGTCCAGCCCCTCCAGTCGGCCCCGGTCGCCGACCGGCCGGACCAGGCCCCGGCGGGCCCCCAGGCGAGCCCGCACGGCCTCCTGCCCGACTCCCTGTCCGACCGCGGCAACGCCAAGCTCTTCGTCCACCTCTACGGACGCGACTACCGCCACGTCCCCGGCATCGGCTGGTACCGCTGGGCCACCCACCGCTGGCAGCTGGACGAGGACGACACCGTCCTGTGGGCCGCCGGCGAGATGGCCGAGAGCGTCGCCACCCACGACCCCCGCGGCGTCTACACCAACGCCGACCTGCGCCGCCACCGCCGCCGGGCCCTGTCCACCTCGGGCATGAACGCCATGCTCGCCCAGGCCAAGTCCGCCCCCGGCATGGTCCTCAACGCCTCCCTCCTGGACGCCGACGCCTACGCCCTGTGCACCCCCGGCGGCGTCGTCGACCTGCGCACCGGCGCCATCGTCCCGCCCGACCCCAAGGTCCACCATCACTCGCGCTCCACCACCCTCGCCCCCGCCCGGATGCCCACCCCCCGCTGGGACCGCTTCCTCACCGACACCTTCGGCGACGACAGGGAAGGCCGCCAGACCCGCGACTTCCTCCACCTGCTGCTCGGCTACTCGATCAGCGGCGACGTCGGCGCCCAGGTCATGCCCTTCCTCTACGGCCAGGGCAAGAACGGCAAGTCCGTCCTCCTGGACGTCATGATCCAGCTGCTCGGCGACTACGCCGACGCGGCCCCGCCCGGCTTCCTGATGGCCAAGACCTTCGACGGCCACCCCACCGACCTCGCCGAACTCCACGGCCGGCGCATCATCGTCTGCTCCGAGCTCAAGCCCGGAGACCGCTTCGACGAGGCCCGGGTCAAGCTCCTCACCGGCGGTGACAAGATCAAGGCCCGCCGGATGCGCCAGGACTTCTTCTCCTTCGAGCCCACTCACAAGCTCTGGCTCCTCGGCAACCACCGCCCCGAGGTCGGCACCGGCGGCTTCGCCTTCTGGCGCCGCATGCGCCTCATCCCCTTCGAACGAGTCGTCCCCGAGGAACGCAAGATCGACAACCTGGCCCACGTCCTCGTCGCCGAGGAGGGCCCCGGTATCCTCGCCTGGCTCATCGACGGCGCCCGCCGCTACTTCGCCGGTGAGAAGGATCTGGCCGGACCCCAGGCCGTCCAGACCGCCACCACCGCCTACGCGGAGACCGAGGACCACGTCGGCCGCTTCCTCAAGGAGGCCTGCCTCACCGGGGAGGGCATGCGTGCCGAACAGTCCCAGCTCTTCGGTGCCTACACCCGTTGGTGCGGCTTCGAGGGGGCCAATCCCGTATCCGGCCGCGCGTTCGCCGCACGAGTCCGCGAGACACTGGGTATGACCTCTCCCAAGGAGATGGTCCTGTCCAACAGCCGCAAGTACTACCCGGGCATCGGCCTGATCACCGACGACACAGAGGAGCAGAACGCGTGAGCGCGCTGATCGATCCGGCCGAGCTCGCCCACGAAACCGACCTCGTCTGGCTGGAGGACACCTCCGACCTCGACTACGTCCGTCAGTCGCTGGACCGGCTCACCACCCGCCGCGGCCGCCCCGCCTACCACCGCGACGGCCGCATGGTCGGCTACGCGATCCTCGGCCCGGATGCCAGGTCCTCCCGAGCCTCCGGCACCTTCCGCCGCCGCGTCTTCTGGCTGCTGCCCCACGACCGCGACCAGGACCCGGACGGCCTGTACTCCACCGGCGCCCCCTCGGAGGCCGTTGACCCGCGCACCGTCGCCCCGGGCGTCAAGGGCTACAAGACCGAGCGCTCCGAGGGCGGCCCGGCTTCGCCGGCGATGCTCGAGCTGGGGATAACGCTTCCGAAGGCCTGAGGCCCGCTACGTACGGTGGGGTGCGGGCCGACAGGACCCTGGTCTGCTCGGCTGGGCCGGAGATCAGGACACCGACCGCCTCGGCACGCTGGGTCATTGCCGGGCGCTGCGCGACCCGCTCCTCGCGGATCGTATGCGGCACCTGGGTACGGCCGCGCGGCGACGACCGGACCTCCGTGCCGTCCCGGTCGGCCGTCGCCGCCAGCGTGCGCGCCGCCGTGGACTCCTTGCTGAGCCGGTCGACCTCAGCCTTCAGCGCCGCCACCCGCACCCGCAGGCCGTCCAGCTCGCTCGTGTTCCCCATGGTTCAGGACCCTCCCCGAAGGTGCTGAACCCGAGCAGGCCCGACGTAAACCGGTTCAACCTGTCGAAACCGTCGTGGAGGTTGATTCGGAGCCGTACGACGTCCAGTGGGCGCCGAGCCCTTCGAGGAGGAGTCGGGCAGGGCGCTCCGTCAGTGGCTGTGTTTGAACTTCCGATGCTGGTCAGGGCCCTCGTCGCTGGGCCTGTAATGAAGAGCCGTTCGGATCGCCGTCACGGTGATGGCGATCCGAACGGCTCCTGGGCCGACCGGGTGGAGGCGCGGGTGGTAGGAACATGCGGTGACGTTCTACGAGGACATGAGTCCTTACACCTACTGGAACGGTGGAGAGTCCTTCACCGACATGACCACGGGCTACCGGTCTCTGACGTTCGAGCCCCCGTACGAGCGCTTGAACGTCGGCTGGTTGTCGGGCGATCAGCCGTGGGCCAGCGGCGTGGTGCCGACGGGCTTCATCGAGGCGCTTGAGGCCGTCCTTGCCGTGCAGGCCGTCAACGAGATGCTGGGCCTCCACGAGTGCGAGCTCTGCCCGCCCTCGGACAAGCAGCCGCCCGAGTCGTACGAACCGCGGCCCGGACATCAGCGAAGCAGCGTCGGTACAGGTGAGATTCGTATCCCGGACAGGCACGGAAGAGCGTTCGCCGCTCCAACACTCATCGGCCACTACGTCATCGACCACGGATACAAGCCGCCCAAGCCCTTCATCGAGGCGGTGCTCGCATTCGATCCGAGCGGCCACATGCCCGCACGATATCCGTGGGTTCACTTCCCCTGGGTCCCCGAGGACGCGATCCACTACGACGCTTCGGTCGAGTAACCCGTAATTTGTCATACCCGGCTCGGACACACGCTTCCAGGATTCCGGGCTCGTCTCACGCGGCGAGTGCGGCCCGGGGGCGTGCTGTCGTTGCCGCGGTGCGGGTGAGGCGTCGGAGCATGAGGGTGATGGCGCTCCACGCGAGGTGGGCCTCGGCGTGAGCGGGCAGCCTCTCGTAGTCGCGGCAGTTTCGGCGGGCGCGCATGAACCACGCCAAACTGCGCTCCACGACCCACCTGCGGGGCAGGACGATGAAGCCCTGAGCGTCAGGGGGCCGTCTGACGATCTTCAGGGTGATGTGGAGTTCCTTGTCGGCCCAGTCGACGAGTTCGCCGGCGTAGGCGGAGTCGGCCCAGACGATGGTGATCTCGGGATGGGCGGCGTGCAGGCGGGTGAGGAGTTGCCGGGCGCCGTCGCGGTCGGCGACGTCGGCCGGGGTGACCAGGAGGTCGACCAGCAGGCCGCCGAGGTCGACGGCGAGATGCCGTTTGCGGCCCGTCAGTTTCTTGGCCGGGTCGTAGCCGCTGGTGGCCTTGGGCACGGTGTCGGCGGCCTTGACCGACTGGCTGTCGACGACCAGGGCCACCGGCCAGGCGCTGCGGCCCGCGCGCAGGCGGATCCCGCGTCGTAGCAGGTCGAGGATCCTGGGCAGGGTGCCGTCCTTGGCCCCGCGGGCGAAGAACCCGAACACTGTCCGCCACGGGGGCGGGAAGTCGGCGGGCAGCGAGCGCCACTTCGCGCCGTTGTCGACGATGTAGAGGATCGCGTCGACGATCTCGCGGCGCGGGTGGGCTTCGGGGCGGCCGCCCCGGGCCGTTTGGCAGGCCGGCACCGGGAGGAGGGGTTCGAGCAGGACCCACTCGGCGTCGGTGGTGTCCGAGGGGTAGCGGCGCTGACGCACTTCGGATACCGCCTTCCACCCGCGGGTCGGGATCAGGACGATCAGCGGCCGCGGCCCTCGCGGGCCAGGATGTGCAGGGACGCCCGGACGCCGCCGAGCTGCTGCAGGACCAGCTGGACGTACTCGTCGTCGGGGAACAGCGCGGCGTGCGGGGAGACGGTGGCGCTGATCAGGCGGGTGATCCGGGTCAGCTCGGTGAGGAACTGGGCCTTCTCGAACGCGATCAGCTCGGCCGGCTCCTCGCTGAACTTGAAGCCGTCGCGGCGGGTCCAGATGAGAGGGGCCATGTGCTCGGCCGCGGTGATCTCGCGGACGTAGATCAGACCGCGGCGGACCTGGCTGGCGTTCAGACCGGTCGCCGCGATCAGCTGCCTGGTGGTCAGCCCGGCGGGCCTGGCCTCGCGCAGCGCGACCCAGACCTGGTCCGCGCAGACGTTGGTGGCCAGCCGCTTGCGCCCGGGCACGGCTACTCGCCCCGCAGCAGCGCGGCCAGGGCCTCGTCCAGGCCCGCATTGCCGGTCGTGACCGCGGACTCCACCCAGTCCGACGCGCCGCGGACCCGGGCCAGGTTGCGCTCGACGGTCGCGCGCTCGTCGTCGGTGAACACATGGCCCCGCAGGGACGGGACGATGCGGCCGATCTGGGCGACGAACGCCGAGCACGCCCCGATCAGGTCGACGAACTGCATCGTGGACTGGATCTGGTGCAGCAGCGGGACCGGCGCGTTCACCGCCTCCGCGGCGGTGACATGGGTGACCTCGGCCACCTGCTGGGCGTGCTCGACCTGGGCCCGGTTCACCAGGTGGCGGGCCGTGGTGTCGGTCATCGCCTTGAACGCCACCGAAGGCCGGCGCAGCAGGTCGGTGGCCACCTGAGCGGCGACCGTCTCGTCCGCGACCAGGTCGTGGACCTGCTCGATCTTCTCCTGCACCGTCACCGGGGTGTCGACGTGCCAGCCCAGCACCCGCTTCGCGGAGTCCGGCGTCCACCGGCCGGCGCCGGTGCGCTCGTCCATCGGCGGCGCCAGGATCGTCTCCAGGCGCCGGTCCTCCTCGACCGACGCGAGGATCTTGTGGACCGTGTGCGACACCCCCACCTGCCGGTGTCCGGCGGGCCAGCGCGAGGACGTCCAGCGGTAGGTCTCCACGGTCTTGTAGGTCAGGCCGATGTCCGCGGCGAACCGCTCCAGCGCCGACGTCACCGTGGACAGGCCCTCCACCAGCGAAGGATTGTGGCCGCCGACCTGACGCATCGGCGCGATCTCCAGCGCGATGTCCCCGATCCGGAACTGGCACCGCCTCATCTGCTCGACCAGGTCGCGACCCTCCGCGACCAACTCGTCGTACCGCTGGAGCGACACCGCCCCGACAAGCTCCGACACGTCAACCACCCACCCCACCGGCCAAGGGCACGGCACCGGCTGCCGACCGACAACCCCCAGCCCGCAGCCAGAATCAGGGCCGACACGCCAACGCCGGAACGGAGCGCGGAAGCACACCCGCGCAGAAGCAGGCCGACGGCATCACTACGGTTGCGAGCCCTCCACCGCACGCCCCGACCGCAGCCTCCACGCCCTCGTCCGGCACCGCCCCGAACAGAACACCGCCCCCGCCACCCGCTCCAACCCCACCGTCCACGACACCCCGCACACCGGACAACGCGCCACCACCGCCGCCCGAATCGCGGCCACCTTGACACGCGAACGCCGCACCGACCGCCAATGCGCCGACCGGCACCTCGACGAACAGAACACCGCCTCCACCCGGACACCAGCCCTCAGCCGGCCACCGCACGCCGGACACGACCGCCCCACATCACCGGACACCCCGGCAGCGTAGAACTCCCCGAACCAGTCGGTCTTGTCATGCTCGACTCAGACACAGGCTCTCAGGCAGGAACGTTGTTGATGACGGCCTCGGTCAGCGGAGAGAGCTGCTTCGCCAGCTTGTCGAGGTCTGCGGTCCGACCATCGGACCACTGGGCCATACCGACGAGCATGCCGTGCCCGTAGGCCGCGAAGCCCTGCACGAGGCCGCTGTCGGCCGGCAACTGGCGCAGGCCCGAGTCCTTGGGCGGGATCTGGACGGCGACCTCGTAGGCATCGGGGTGGGAGCCCAGAAGGGTCATCAGGTGCGCGATGTCGCCCTGGTCCTTCATCGTGAACAGCGCCAAGTTGTACTGGTTGCCCTCGGCATCCTTGTACAGCGCCAGGTCGACGCCGAGACAGCCGCGGCCCTGTGTGATCAACCCGGCGAGGGTCGGCGCCACGGTGTCCGGGCCGGTGTAGTTCGGGTTCGCCACGTCCGCCACCAGCGTGTACCCCTGCACCAGCGCCGGAAAGACGGACAGTGGGATCGCCGAGGCCGGAGCGTCGGATGCCGCCGACGAGGCGCCGATCGGCGGCGTCGCTGCGTGCGGCGAGGGAGCGGACGATGTCGGCGCAGCAGGTGCAGGCGCGGCGGCCGGTGCCGGGCCCGACGGCCGGATCACGTATGCCGCCGCGCCTGCTGCTACCAGCAGCGCAGCGGCCGCCGGAAGCAGCAGCCGGCGTCGCGAGTTTCGTCGCACGGGCTGGCGCGCCCGTTCGGCGGCACTCGGTTCCCGTACCGCGTTGTTCTTCTCAAACTCCTTGACGAACTCTTCCCACAGGTCGTCACCGGATTCACGCATGCTCACAGCTTCTACACCTTAATGATCACCGCCACCGCTGGGAAGACCCGCCCCTTGCCGTTGCTGGTGAAGGTGCTGCCGAACCGGATGGTGCAGACGTGTCGCCAACCAGCACGGGGTTCGACTCGGGGGCGAACCGGCGGCGCCTCTCGTCAAGTGCTCGCGTCCTCCGACCGGATGACCCCGCGTCACCGACACGGAAGTGGAGCCAGAACCCGGGTTTGGGCAGCAGATGTTCACCGCTTCGGACAGCACCGCTGCGACTGGGGTATTCGAACAGGGGCTGAACTGTCCCCGCTGGTTCGGAGCGGAACGCGCCGTGCAGGCACCTTTCACCCTCGGCTGCGACGACGTCTTCGAGTTCGTCAACGCCTACGGCGGCCTCTACGTCCTCCTCGGCGCCCAGGACCGGGAGTTCACCGTCGACGGCACACGACAGCCCACCCCCGGCGGCCGCGGAATGGCCTTCGACCGCAACCCCACGTGTGCGTCGACGGCGGCACCCTGACCACCGGCGTCCGCCTCCGCACCCACGTCGCCCTCGACCACCTCACCGGCACGCTTCGCCCCAGGACATGACGGTCGGCCGGCCCCGGTGCCGACGCGCTCAGCCGTACACGGCGGCCAGGTCACGGCCGCGTTGGCTCAGTTGGTAGTAGACCCGGTGCTGTTCCCGGGACTTCAGGACGAAGCCGGCCCGATGCAGGGCGGTGAGGTGATGGGAGACGGCGCCGGGGGTGAGCCAGTGGCGGTGGGCCAGTTCGGTGGTGGTGCGCGGGGTGGTCAGGTCGCGCAGGATGCGGCCTCGGGTGCCCGCCATCTGGTCGGCGGCGGGTCTGCCCGCCGGCCTGCCGCCGTCGTCGGCGCCAGGGTACGCGGGGTAGGAGATCACCGCCTGCTGCGGGCCGGCTCCGGGGAGCGGGTCGATGGCCACCGACAGCGAGCCGTTGAAGACCGATGGCGCGAGGATCAGCATGTCGGTTTCCGGTACGTCGATGTCGAACGGGACGTCGATACGCAGGTGGTCCCCGTGCCAGCCGATGCGCGGGTCAAGGCCGGGGAAGACGTCCGCGAGGCCCTGCCGGGACATGGTCCGGGCGCGGCGGGCGATGTCGCATTCGATCCGGCTCTGCAGCACGGACCACTGCCGGGCGATCGCGCCGTCCCACAGCTGCGCCAGTTCACCGGCCGCCCGTTCCGCGAACGACGACTCCCCGCGCTCCAGCGCGTTCAGCAACTCCCGTGGCGCGCCGGCGGGCGGGGCGCGCCGCACGGCCGGTTCGTGCAGCATGAAGTCGAGTTCCCGGGCCAGCCGGTCCGGACTCGTGGTGGCGACGGCGTGCAGTTCGCTGTCCAGCGATCCCTGCGCGACCGTCGGACGGGGCAGCGTGAAGTCCGGGATGTAGTGCCAGTGCCCGGCGAACAGCCCGCTCAGCACCGTCAGCCGTCGCTCCCGCAGGGTCTTTCGAAGCCGCGCGCTCAACTCCCGGGCCTGCGGCTGTACGGGGCAGTACTCGAACATCACCCCCTCGATCAGCGCATGCAGCGGCGAGACCACGAATCGCGTGTTCGCCCAGCCCTGCGCCCCCATGCCGATCCTGATCACGGCCGCCCTCCCCCGAATCGCCACCGCCCCGGTGCACACACTAGGCCGCCGCCGCAAGCGCATTCGAGGAAATCGAAAAGACTTTACCGGCCTCCGGCGCCGCCGCTTCCATGGGTCCACCGGCCAAAAACCACGGAGGGAACAAGCATGGGCATCGGCAAGAAGACCAGGTTCGGCCTGGCCGCCGCGTTCGGCACGGCCGCCATCCTCGCGCTGGGCGTCAACCCGGCCTTCGCACAGGAGGGCAATTTCACGGTGGGCAGCGGCTCCTGCGTGGCCGTCGAGGAGATCCAGCTCCAGTCGACCAGCACCGGGTGGCACGACCTCATGGAGAACAACCCGATCCAGGCCTCGGCGACGGACCCGTACTGGTGCCGCTTCAGCCTGATCGACAACGGCACCGAGGTCTGGCACTCAAGCGGCGCCGGCTCCGGCTGGTGGGCCGACGGACCCGGGCACAACATGCAGGCGTGCGTCGAACGCTGGTACAACGGCACCCGCCAGACCCACACCTGCGGTCCGCTCAACTGAGCCCGCGTGCCCGGCCATCGCGCCCCACACCCGATGGCCGGGCACCGGCACGTTCAGCGCTGCATCACCGCTGTATCACCGGCGGTTCAGCCGACTCACGGCGCTGGTCGGCCCGAACGGCGCCTGGCACCCGGGAAGCGGACGCACGCCTGCCGCCCATTGGTGAACTGGCGCAACTGTCCTGACGGGTGAACGTCGGGGCGGGCTCCCTGGCAGCAGAGCAGACGGCCGTCGCGTTCCAGCTGCCGTCGAGCCTGGATGAGACAGTCGAGATAGTCGGTCCCGCTGATCTCGGTGAGCGAGTCGCCGTCGAGGAACGCGATGAGTGCGGTGGAGGGCTGGCCGACGTAGATGGTCACAGACTGAACCAGGCCATCGCAGTCCACGGTCTGAAGACCGACCACTTCCGTCCACTGCGGCTGGGGAACGTTGCTGTCAGAGGTTCTGTCCTGCTCGAACCGGCTGTTCATGTCGACCGTGATCGTTGCAGGAAGGAAGCTCGGGAAGCGCTTGCACAGCCAACAGGACGTGCTTGCGGAGGAGCTGGAAGCCCGCGCGGGTCACCCCCGAAGATCGTCCCCGTGCGGTACCGGCCGGTCCACGGCGGGCCCAGCGGCGCCTTCCGCCGTGCGGGCAGCTGGGCGAACCACGCCACGCTCGGCGTTGTGCTCGCTCGGGATGCCTCTCCGGCCCTCTCCCCCGCCGCCTGCCGGGATCGTTCCCAGGATCCGACCGGACGAATTTTCCGCGGAAAATTCGGTGGCGTCGGGCTGCCGGCATCACCGGTGTCCAGGCCGTCGAACCGGCTGCCCGGGACCGCATCCCGCGGACTCGTCCGGGTCCGACCGCGGCAGCGGGCTACGCGTGAGCCTGGCCTTCGACCCGGCGCACGTCGGTACCGGCTTCGTCTTTCCTGCAGATCTCGTCGACCTGAACCTGCACGACCCGGACTGCCCCGTGCCTCCCGGGACGGGGCAGGTCCTGATCCGGGACCACCGGAGCGGCCCGGAGGCAGCGGACGTGCTGTACCGCTGATCCCTGCCGGGCCGGATGAGCCCGGTTGTGCCAGCGGCCTCCGGATTTTCCGCAGAAAATTTCGCTACCAGGAGATCCGTGGACGGCTCAGCGGTCCGGACCGTCCGCAGCTCGTCGTCGCGCCGTGGGGCATCCGCCCTCGAAGGCAGCTCTGGCAGACCCGGATTTTCTGCGGAAAATCGGAGCCGGCGGAGCCGGGCCCGTCGGGCTGTGCCATCGAACCGTGGCTGGTGCCACCGAACGTCGATGATCAGGTGCTTCTGCTACTGAAGAGTCGACCGACAGAGCGGGGCCGGCAGTAGGTTGTCACGATGACCGACTCTCTGCCGCCCGGCGGCGTTGTGCTCGAAGCGGACGAACTGGATGCCCGGTGGGCGGACGCATGGCGGCCGGAACGGGTCGCGAAGCGCTTGGACGGGGTCAGTGTGACCTGGTGCGTCGCAGCCGGTTGGGCGCTGGACTTGTTCCGCGGGAGGCAATCGCGGCTGCACGGCGACCTGGAGATCGCGGTGCCGACGGCGGGATTCCCGGAGATTCGGGACCGCTTCCCCGAGTACGTGTTTGACGCGGTGGGTTCGGGGCGAGTCTGGCCGGCGGCGGGCGCCGGGGCACTGGCGGCCACGCACCAGACCTGGCTGCGTGATCCGGGAAGCGGGCAGTTCCTGTTCGACGTCTTCCGCGAGCCGCACGAAGGCGGGACCTGGATCTGCCGGCGGGACGAGAGCCTGCGGCTGCCGTACGACACGATCATCGAGCGGACAGCCGACGGGATCCCCTACCTGGTGCCGGAGCTGGTGCTGCTGTTCAAAGCGAAGGCGGCGCGGCCCAAGGATCAGGCGGACTTCGACGGCGTGCTGCCGCTGCTGAGCCAGGCACGCCGGGACGTCCTCCGCGGGTGGCTGAAGCGCGTGCACCCCGGTCATCCGTGGCTGGCGGAGCTGGCGGGGTAGTACTTGTTGGACGGCCAGGCGTAAGCGTCCGGAGGAATCAGGTATTCCCAAGGATCACGCTTCAGGTCCAGCTGAAATCGGGCCCGGTCACGTCTCAGACCGTCAGCGGACGCTCCACTCGCCGCTTGGGAGGCAGTCGTGCATCGTGCCGGCCCAGTCGTCGAACGGCGCGACGAGGAACGCGCGAGTCAGGAGGACGTCCCCCGCCCGCTGCGCGCGCAGCATGAAGCCGGGTTCGTCCGACACCGCGTCGCCTTCGGTGGACACCGCAGGACTCATGCCGTGCTCGGCCACGTAGTCGAAGACCCGCTCAGCGAGCTCGGACGGCACCTGCCCGACCAGCCGGAGGGTGTCCAGCCACACCTGCGGACCCTGCAGGGCGTCGACGGCCACGCAGGCCAGAATGCCGGGCTCCCGGTAGGAGAGCGTGACAGCTGGCAGCCATGCGGGCGCGGTCGACGCACGGAAGTCGGCCCGCTGGGTCAGGACGCCGTGCCGTGGCTCGGCCTGGAGCGTGGGGCTGGTGACCCCCCGGGCTTCCATGGCGGCGACCGTCTGCTGGTGGCTCATGCCGAAGCGCAGCGGCCCCACGTTCACGAACGGCGTGTAGTCCCAACGCGCCCGCCCGGTCTCGTCGACAACCTGCCACCCGCGGCATCAGCTCCCTTCGTCCTGTGCCCCGCTCGGCATCGAGGGCTCAGAACCCTGCAACCCGTGGCATGGAGTGCCGCAAACGGATGGCCGCAGTACCCGGCCGACCATTCCGGTCAGAGTGTCAGCGAAGCAGGGTAACCGCGGTGGTTCATCTCGGGGCGACGAGGTGCCGGTTGCGGGTCGCGTCTTCCGGGGACAGGGGGCACGAAGTCGCCGGCAGGGTCGTCGAGGCGGACCTCAGCTGCGGTCCGGTGGCACGGGACAACCGGGTCACCTCGACGCAGCCCAGCCGCGTATGCGCCCAGACCCTGTCCGCTCCCCCCGCCGGTGACTCCGTAGGACAGCGCCCCGGCCGTAGACCCCTTCTCCGACGGGCCCCGGATTTTCCGCAGAAAATTCTCCGCGCGGACCGCGGTCACTCCCCCGGCGGACCCCGACCGGCACCGAGAGGTACGCCAGGTGCTCCGGCCTCCCCTCGATGTCCAGGGGGCGCGGCGTCGAGGTAGCGGGCGCACTCTGCGTGCGCCTCGATGGTGATGAAGCCGCTCGAGTTCTCGAAGTCGACGAAGACTGGCGTCGACGGCCACAGGAACACGCGCGCCGAGTGCTGGTCGGCGGTGCCCGCTCCCATGGGCAGGGCGGGATGTCAGTGGCATCGGGGATGCTCGGTGGCTGATGTCATCAAGCCAGGGGGCCTCCAGGTGTCGATCCGTATTGCCAGCCGTCGCCGTTCGGTGGCGTCACTGACCGCCGCGTTCCCCGGCGCGGAGATCATCGACGTGACCTCCAAGGCGCCGGACCCGTGGGTGCGGTTGAGCCCGTTCTATCCGCACGGCGGCATCCCGGTCCCCTACAGCGACGGAGTGACCAGCCAGTCGGTGGAGGGGATCTGGCAATCCCTCAAGGTCTTCCACGACTCCGACGTCGACCCCGCGAAGCTCGCGGTCACCACGATGAAAGGGCTGAAGCGGACGGTGCGCCGATACGGCACCGTCCGCGGCCACCGAGCCGGTCTGCTCGGCGATCGGCTGCTGCCCTATGAAGCGGCTCGGCGCCGGATCTACCTGCCGGCCTATCGGTGGATCCTCGAGCACCGCGTCGCCGATCTGGTCGAGCTGATCAGGAACGAGGAGAACGTCGTGCTCCTGGACTACACCACCAACGGGGACGTCAACGATCCCGCCAGCCCGCTCTCCCACGCCGCGCTCATCCAGTTGCACATCGAAGGGCGCTGGCCCAGTGAAGACGATGCTGAGGCTTCCAGCGGGATCACCGGTCGAATGCCATGAGTGGTCCGGCGACGGAAGCGTCGGGTGGGCGGTGGGTGCCGTGGGCTCGCAGCCGTGGTCAGGAACATGTTGACCCGCTGATTTTCCGCGGAAAATTCTGGAAGGGCTTATGGCAGCTGAGGCTGGGGCCGCGGTCCTCCCCGGTCGGCCTCACCTCGCCGAGTCGGGCGCGATGGCTGACCGCACTGGGCGATGGGAGCCGACGACACTGATTGCCCGGCACTCCCAGGTTCGGGGAGCCTGACTCCCTGCCGTCTCGAATTTTCCGCGGAAAATCCCGTGGGCCGAGCAGAGCCAGTGCCGATTCGTCCGGCCACTGAGCGACAGCTCAGGAGAGTGCCCCGGACAACCGGCTGCCCGTCCTCGGAGCACGGCCTACGGTCTCCGTCCTCGCCTCGGTGGGCCCAGGTTCCGGATCCGGACCCAGTTGTCTCGGTCGGTCAGGAAGGCGGGCACGGCAGTACGAGATGTTCAGGCCGGGGGAGTCGGCCCTGACTTTGCGGGGACAGATCCTGCGCACCTGGACTTCAGCGCCTCGGCCAGCGTGCCGCAGGCGCCGGGGACGAGGAGTGTCCGGCCGCGCGGGCCTGCGGCCTCCAGGAGGTTTGTCGAAGCTCCTGAAGAAGCACCGCGTGAGGATCCTGCCGAATGGTCATGATGACGGCCACGGCGGCGACGGCGCCGAGTACCCAGGGAAGTCCGCTCCCCCGACGGCTCCGGATTTTCTGCGGAAAATTTCCTGCAGGCCCTCGGCGAGCTGCGGCAGGTTCGATCAAGCATGCCCGCGCCTCCCTTCAGGTGCCGAACGAGCCCATCCGCACCGGACGGATTCGATGTTCCACCGTCAGTACCGGCCAGGTTCCCTTCGCGCGATACTGAACGCAGTTGGACACGATCGGTGGGGGAGCGAGCGCGTGGACGACGAGCAGACGGTACAGGGCGTCTCGAACCGCATCATCAACAGCACCGTCCACGGTGACGTGTACCAGGCCGCCAGCCTCTACACCGTGTACCAGCACGTCGTACGGACGGCAGCCACGTGGCCGCACCTGGTGGGGCGGATCCCGCCGCAGGCCACCTGCTTCCAGGTCCGCGGCGAGTCGGAACGCCTGGTGCGCGCACTCGACCAGGGCGGGAACACGGTTGTGGTCGCACCGGCGGCCTGAGTGGTGGTGGGCCTGGGCGGGGTCGGCAAGACCCAGCTCGCCGCCCACTACGCCTGAACCCGCTGGCACGGCGGCGAGCTGGACGTCCTCGTCTGGATCACTGCGGCCACCACCACGGAGGTGGTGGCCGGTTTCGCGGCGGCGGCCGCCGAGTTCCTCGGCACCGGCACGTCCGATGCCGAGCAGGCGGCACGGCAGTTTCTGGCCTGGCTCGAACCGGGGCGGCGGCCGTCCTGCCGCTGGCTCATCGTCCTGGACGTGGCCGATCCGGCCGACCTCACCGGGCTGTGGCCGCCCGCCAGCCCACAGGGGCGGACCCTGGTCACCAGCCGGCGCCGCGACACGGCCATCACCATGGGCCGCCGAATCGTTCCGGTCGGAGTATTCACCCCGGCCGACTCCCAGTCCTACCTCACCGGTGCCCTCGCCGCCGCCGACCGACAGGAAACCGACACCGAACTCGCCGCCCTCGCCGACGACCTCGGTCACCTCCCGCTCGCGCTCTCCCAAGCCGCGGCCTACCTCATCGACACCGGCCTGCCCTGCAGCACCTACCGCGCCCTGCTCGCGGACCGCGCCCGTACGCACGCCGAGGCCGCCCCCGACCGACTGCCGGACGACCAGCCCCACACCGTCGCCGCCGCCTGGGACCTGTCCATCGAACGCGCCGACTCCCTCCACCCTCCTGGCCTGGCCCGCCCCGTGCTCAGGCTCGCCGTCTTCCTCTCGCCCAGTGGCATCCCCGAAGCCGTCCTCAACAGCCCTCCCGTCCTCGCCCACCTCTCGGCCGACCGGACCCCGACGCCGGAGTGCGCGCCCGGTACCCAGCGCCCGGTCGGCGCGGAGCACACGCGGCTCGCCCTGAGAGCCCTCCACCGTCTCAGCCTCATCGACCACCTTGCCGACAGCCCCCTCGAGAGCGTCCGCATTCACCAGCTCGTGCAGCACGCCGTCCGGGACACCCTCACTGCCCCGAGTTCACCCGCACCGTGCAGGTCGTGGCCCGACGCCCTCACCGCGGCATGGCCGGCTGAGGACCACACCGACCGGGACCTTGCCGCCGTATTACGCGCCAACACCACCACGCTCAACGGCTGCGCCGGGGACCGGTTCTGGGATCGGCGGGACGGCGCTCCCTCGGTCCCGTTCCGCAGCGGACGCAGCCTCATCGAGGCAGGTCTGAACCGGGTGGCCGTACACCACTGGGCCGAGTTCACGTCAACCGCCGAGCAGCGCCTCGGGGCCGACCATGGACACGGTCATCGCACGGATCAACCTGGCGGTCTCCTCGCGCCAGGCCGGACAGCTCTCCGACGCCATCGCCGTCGGGCGGCGCGCGGCGGCCGACAGTGAGCGCATCTTGGGCGGTACTCATGATCTTTGGATTTTCCGCGGAAAATTCCTTGTGCCCGGGTGCGGCCGCGACGTGTTCGGCCTGCACAGGAGTGGGCGCGTGAACCGAGACGCCAGCACAGCGCCTCGGCCCGAGCCCCGTCGGATACCGCAGGATTTTCCGCGGAAAATCGCGATGCGTAGCCGGGCAGGGAGGCAGCGTGATCCGTGAGGCCGAAGAGCACCGTGCGGATGATCAGGGCGGACATCCGGTACCTCAAACCGTGTTCGGCTCCGCTGGCGGGGCCGGTGCACCTCTGACGCTGGACAGCCTCAGGTCTCAGACGTCATGGCGCCAGCGATCGGCGGTGAACCGGAACAGCGCAACCTCCGGGTGGAGCGGCACCACCTCGGTGGGGCCCAGATCCCAGACCCGGACCCAGTCGTCTCGGTCGGTCAGGAATGCGGGCGCCGTCCGGCCAGGCTTCGGCTTCATCGCCAGGCAGTATGAGACGTTCAGGCTGGGGGAGTCGGCCTTGGCATTGCGGGTCGGATCCTGTGCACCCGGACCACTGCCACCTCGTCCCACCGCAGCCGATCCAGCAGGGGCACCAAGGTCTGATGTCAGCCGGCCTGGATACCCGCTTCCGAGGACATCGGTGAGACCAGCAGAAGATCACAGGCTTGGACTGCCTGTCGGTGCTGGCGCGCGCTCGCCGAGCGACGGGATGGAAACAGCCCTGGCGCGGGTGACGAGTAGGTGGCAACGGGATCGGTGGTACCCCACGCCACGCGACGGGTCGGCCCGACGGTAAGTTCGCTCCGCCAGCAGCGGCCAGCGAATGAACCACCCGAGAGGAGAGGTCACGTCGCACGAGGCGGATACCCAGGTTGGTGATGCGGTAAGGGTCACGGGCGGTCCGTTCGCAGACTTCACGGGATCCGTGATAGCCATCGACTCCGGCAGGGGCGCGTGTCGCTGACCGTGGACATCCTCAGCGATTCGTGCACTATCGATATACCCCTGTCGGATGTTGTGAGGAGTGCCTGACTCTCGGTCAAATCCACCAAGTCAAAGTGGTCGGTCACAGCCACAGGAAACGGCACGAGGGGTGGAGGAGCGCGGGAAGGGCCGTCAAGGCCCGGGGCCGGCGGCAGCGGGACTTCCGCGATCGGCGTGGTGAGGTGCACCCCCGACCGGGCTGTCACGGTCGGCGCCCGGCTCGGGCTAGGGCAGCGGAACGGACGGTCCCGTATCCTTCTTCGGTCTGCACCAGAACCCGAGCTCCCCCGTGGTGCTGCCAGCTCTGATCCGCTCACGGGGAACGGCTGGTCGGTTTCTTGATCATGCGTGGCTGCGTCCTTCGGCGTCGCCTGGGCAGCAGTCGGCGGCGGAGTTCCTCGCAGACGCTGGCCATCGCCTCTTGGAGGCCGGCAAGGGTGGCGGCGGTCTGAACGACCACGGCGCGGCGGATCACCCGGACGGTGGTCAGGTAGGAGACGCGGTCCGGATCGACCGCGGGGCCGGTCATCGCGGCGGTGTTCATCACCCGCAGGGCGTGATGGACCGCCAGGAGTGGCCAGAGCTCCTGGCGGACGCCGCTGGCGGTGCGGGACCTCAGCAGTCCGGAGGCGCCGAGGTGGTTCTTGATCTCGTCGAAGGCCATCTCGATCTCCCGTCGCTGCCGATAGAGGCCCACCAGCTTTGCGGCCGGGTACTTTTCGTGGCCGAGCAGGGTGGTGGCCAGCCACGACGGTTCGCCATCGACGGCGAATGGGATCACCCGGAACACGATCCGGGCGGGGAATGGGCGGCCGACCTTCTTGGCCCGGAGCATGTTCTATGTCTTCGGCCGCATCAGGCTGAGGTAGCTGCCGTCCGGGAGCTCCTCCTGGAACATGCGAGCTTCGTTCGCGCCAGCCGAGCCAGCAGGTCAGCGCTCTGGCTGGCGAAGTTCCGGTAGAAGGCCGCGCTCCAGAACCTTCGGTCGGCGATAACCAGGTGGTCGGCCCGACCGGCGGGCCAGTGGCAGCGTGAGACGGTTCTCGCCGTCGCGCCAGTCGCCCATTTCGGCGTCCACCAGCGAGTGGGTCCCGATCTCGGCCAGGACCACCGTGCGGACCTGCGGGAAGCCGGTGAGCGTGCGGCCCTGTAGCAGCTGGCCGTCGAAGGTGCTGCCGTTGCTGAAGCTGTCCGGTACGTCGATCTGCGTGCCGTCGACGGCCGGCAGCCGCAGGCCCCGCCAGAAGACGCCGGGGGTGCCCACGTCGGCGAGGGGGCCCGTGAACTTCCGGACGAGTCTCCAGCAGCTCCGGGCCGAGCCTGGCCCCGGCCCGGTATAGCGAGAACTTGTTCACCCGCTCAATGCCGTGCTACCCGGCAGGCCCACCGAGAGCAGGTGTATGACCTCCTCGTATGACTCCCGGGAGAACAGGCAGAGCGCGAACACGAACTAGAGAACCAGCCGAGCGGGCAGTATTCGCCGCCTCCGCTCGGCCCGGCTGTGCTCGGCTATCACCGCGTCAACCAGCTCGGGCGTGAATAACCGACTGTCAGGAACCGACGTGATCCTGATGGCACATCCGGGACAGGTAGAGGCCCTTCCTTCCTCCAGACACACCGGGCAGGCGCGCAGGACCGGAACACCCCGCAGGAACGGCGCCGAATCGACGGCATCCTGGTACATCTTCGGTCTGGACGTCAGAACCAGCGGGTCTCGGGCCCCGAACGCTCGTTCAGCGCTTTCACGGCACCCGCGCGGGCCACCGGGAGCAGCTCGTCGGATCCGTCCAGTACCGGAACGGATCCGTTGGCCCTGCACCAGCGACCTCGCCATGGGCTGGGTCGAGGCCGGTGGCGGGTTCTCCCTGAGTCCGACCCGCTCGGTGTACGGATCGGACGGGCGGAGGGAAGCCTTCGGTGACCGCAGGGCCCGATGGAAGCTGATGCCTTGAGTGAACGTGAGTTTTTCCGCCGAACGATGAGACACGCTCAATTCGTTGAACATAAAAGACATGTGTAAACGATCATTAGAGATGAAGCTGGTGATTCCTTGTTCGCTTCGTCCTGGCGTCCGACCTCGCTGCCAGGAAGCGCTCCATTTCGTAGAGGAGCGCTGGGTTGGTCCGGCCCCGCGTCTCAACCAGGATGGCGCTGAGGTCCTCCGCGCGGGAGGGACGGCATCTGCATGCGGGGGAGCGAACGCACGACCCGAGGCTGACCGCCCTGCTGGGCGAACTGCACGCCGGGGCAGCGAGGGGTTCCGGCAGCTCTGGCAGACGCATCCGGTCCACGCTCCCTGGCACCGCACCACGACCGTGGACCACGGGTAGCGGTCGGCGGAGCGGCGCAGTCGCGCCACCACGATGTGCCCGAACTTCTCGGTGCCGGAGCTCGCGTGGTTTCGCCCTTGCCCAGGAAGCGGCGCCGGGCCAGGTTCGTCGCGTCCCGCGTGCGAGGTCGCCGCCGAACAGTGTCTGGGTCAGCAGGTTCCCGCCGGCATTGCGCCGCTGACTTGGAGCACCAATCCCAACCCCCAATTCACCCCCGGCAGCGGTGGCGCCGCCACCTACTGCTCGTCTAAGGCCGCCTCAATGCCCTCACCGTCCTCTACGCCGGGACGCTGGCCGCCGACGGCTCCAAGGTCAACTCGCTTGCCCTCGGCCTGCGGGCCACCAATCTCAACCCCCGGGCCGTCGCTGTCGGCGGCGACCCGGGGGAGGCCGCGCAGGGCGTCCTCTGCCTGGCACTGGCGCCCGACGACGGCCCCATCAGTGGCTTCTTCTCCTGGGACGGGGCGCCTGTGCCTGGGTGACTGGCGATCAGTCATGGGCTGCGGCGGACTATCGGCAACCGCCGCGACGAACGCGTCGATTCGGATTTTCGGGAGGCCTGCTGAGATTACCGCAGGTGACTGGCGATTCCTGTCAGGGCGGCAGCAATCTGGAGCAGACGAACCAGGACCAACAACGACCGCATCTTTCCGACCTTCTTGAGCAAGCGCCTGAGTTTTTTCATATCTCACTTCTTCTTGCCTGGATTTGGTGACGTCCAGCGGAAGCGGAGAAGTGCGCCGTTGTTGCAGCCTCCGCACTGTATAACTTTGTCTGATCTGTGCCTCGGTAGTGCGGAAAGACGCCAGGGGCTGGTCAACGGATGGTGAAGATGGAGAGTGCGGCGCGCGCTATGAAGGGCGCGCCCCAGGGGCGTGGGGGCGCCGCGGGTGGTGAGCATGTCGCACCGAAGGGTGGAGTGATGTGTACCGCGCCATCAGGTTGACCCCCGCAGGTGCGGGGAAGACTGGGGTGAAAATCGCCCTATTTGGGACTGTATAACGGCTGACCCCCGCGGGTGCGGGGAGGGACTATGGATCCTAGCTTGCGTCGGGGAGTGAGGGTTCACTGTTTCGTTTTCCTGGCCATTGTCATCTAGTCGTGAATAGTCAAATATCTATCTCGGACTTCCGTTGTGGGATGTCGTATGCGTGTGCGCTGACTCGGGATGGATGTTCGATTTTGCTGGATTCCGTGTGGGTCTCGTCCGGGCCGTACTCGGCATCGAGACGGACCGTGTTGTCGCCGGGCAACGGGCCGAGGCTGCCCGGTAGATCCAGGGTCGGAACAAGCAGTGGGGTTCGGCCGCAGACCCGTGCCTTCGGGGTGAACACGTTCACCAGTGCCCCCAGTCGGCCCCAGGGCCGGGAGCCGGCGGCCGGGTCGAGGCGGACACTCATTCACGGCTGACCCCCGCGGGTGCGGGGAGGAGCTGGGAAGCGGCGGCGCCGCAGTCGTCACCAGCGGCTGACCCCCGCGGGTGCGGGGAGGAGCACAGCCGGGACCGGACCTTACGGGTTTCGAGCGGCTGACCCCCGCGGGTGCGGGGAGGAGACACGGACCTGCGGGTGGGAGACCTTGCCGAACGGCTGATCCCCGCGGGTGCGGGGAGGAGAAGACCATCCTGGAGTTCATCAAGCACCAAGGCGGCTGACCCCCGCGGGTGCGGGGAGGAGGTACCCCCGTCCAGTACGACGTCTGGGATGATCGGCTGACCCCCGCGGGTGCGGGGAGGAGATCACCAGAGGAGCGTCCTCACTGGCTTCGTGACCTGCGGCGCGGCGGCGGCTTTGCAATTTCTTGACCATGTAGGTGCCTAATGGCTTGTCGACGCGCTGCTCGGTGCGCTCACATGATGCCATGGGCCATCAGGCACCCGGATTTGGTAGCGCCGGGGAGGTCGACTGGGCCCGCACGGGGCGCCCGTTGCTGTGCAGGGGGGCGGGCATTCGTTGAGCTCGTATCCGTGTGATCCGTGGCGGTGGACCCATGACGGTGTGAGGTCGACTTGATCGTAGAGGTTCCCGGTGCTCTACCAGGTCTTGCGGCAGCCAAACAGTCCAACTTACGGGGTAGTTGAGCCTGGCTGAGGGTGTCGGAATTGTTACACGAACTGCCCGTGCATGCCATCAGATGACCGTGGCCTCGGGTGATGCGTCGAGGGGCCTACCCGCAAAGTCCTTGCATGCCGTCGATCCTGAGGAGATGACCGCGCAGATTGGCAGTGGTAGCTGATAGATCTTCAGGCATGAATGAGAGCAAGTCCATTGGCGACTTCGGGCCTGCCGATCCAGACTCCCGCCTGTGGGGCAAGAGTGCAGGCCTGCCCGGTCCGTACCCCGTGATCTGCCACCTCCTGGACACCGCCGCCGTAGCGGGCTCCCTGTGGGACGCGGTCCTGAGCGAGCGCGTGCGGGAGCGGATCGCAGGGGCCATGGGCGTCACCGAGTTCGAGGCCCGGGAGACGGTGATGCTGTGGGCCGGGCTGCACGACATCGGGAAGATCTCGTTGCACTTCCAGCAACAGGTCGCCGAGGAGTTCGCGAAGGTAGTGGGGGACCCAGCGTACGCGGAGGACAACCCGGCGGCGAAGCGCAGTGGCTACCTCAGGCACGAGACGGCGACGCACTGGGGGCTGGTCGAGTTCTTCAAGCAGTGCGGCTACCCGCTCCGCAAGCCGGTCAAGAAGTCGCCGGCCCACCAGATCGCCCAGCTGCTCGGCGGGCACCACGGGTGCTTCGCCCCCACGCTGCAGGTGAAGGAGATCAACAACCCGTCCGGCTACCAGCCCGGTCTCGGCACTGCCGGAGGGTGGCGGGACCAGCGGCTCGCTCACGCGCACGCGGTTCGTCGGACGGTCGGGGCCGAGAAGCCGCTGGAGTGGGTGCTGCCCGGTGAGCTGGCCGTGGTCGTTGCGGGGCTCGTCGTAGTGGCCGACTGGCTGGCCAGCCAGGTCGACGTCATCGAGCCGCGGATGCCCGCAGAGGGCTGGAAGGCCGGCGACGCCGAGCTAGCCGAGCACTTCGAGGCGGCGGCCAAGGCCACACCGAGGTGGGTCCGCGAGGCCGGTCTCGGACGTGCGGCATTTCCGGACAAGCGGTTCTCCCAGCAGTTTCCGTTCCCCCCGAACAAGCTGCAGGCCGACGTCGTGGAGCACCTGTCCGCAGTGGTGAAAGGGCCCGGACTGCTGCTGGTCACCGCCCCGACCGGGGACGGCAAGACCGAGACCGCCCTGCACGCGGCGTCCGCGATGGCAAGGGCGTCGGGCGCCTCCGGGGTCTACTTCGCGTTGCCGACGATGGCCACGGCGGACGCGATGTTCACGCGGGTCCGCAGGTTCGCTGAGCAGAACATCGAGGGCGACCGCGCGCTCACCCTGCTGCACAGCATGGCCTGGTTGAGCCCGGACTACGCCCCCGGCGAGGGGGCGACGGACGGGACGGCCGTGCTCGCGGACACCGAGGCCGGTCAGTGGTTGCGCACCGGGCGGCGGGGACTGCTCGCGCCGCTCGCCAACGGCACCATCGACCAGGCGCTCACCGGTGTGCTCCCGGTCCGGTACGGATTCCTGAGGTTGTTCGGTCTCTCGAACAAGGTGTTGGTGGTGGACGAGGCGCATGCCTACGGCCCGTGGATGCACAGTCTGCTGGTGCGGATGCTGGAGTGGCTCGGGGCGTTCGGTGCCCCGGTCGTGCTGCTGTCGGCGACCCTGACCGGCAAGGCGGCCTCGTCGCTGGTCGACGCGTACCGGCGCGGTGCAGGCTTCCGCGAGCCCACCACCGTGGAGCCCTGCTACCCGGGCTGGCTCTTTGTGGACGCGGGCAGCGGAGCGGTGTCCGAGCCGCGTGAGGTCGGCAGCAGCCGGGCTCGAACCCTGCGCGTGGAGACCCGCCAGGTGTACTGGGATGTCCGGGACCAGGACGCCGCGAAGAAACCCGGACGGCAGGGGCGCCGTGAAGCTTTGCGGGAGATCCTCGCGCCCGTCACTACCGAAGGCGGCTGCGTCCTGGTCTGCTGCACCACCGTGGACGAGGCCCAGCGCACCTACCGCTACCTGCAGTCCGTCCTGCCCGAACTCGCCGCGCGCGAGGGCGGCCTGCGGCTGCTCCACTCCCGCTTCCCCGCCCACGAGCGGCAGCGCATCACCGCCGAGTGCGAGGCCGCCTACGGGAAGCCCGCGAACGACGCGGCGGCGGGCGTACCGCGCGAGGGGTCGATCCTGGTGGCCACTCAGATCGTCGAGCAGTCTCTCGACCTGGACTTCGACCTGATCGTCTCGGACCTCGCCCCGCTCGCGCAGCTCCTCCAGCGAGCCGGCCGCGGCAAGCGCCACGAGCGCCCCAACCGTCCGGCATGGACCGGCAAGCCGGCCGAGCCGCGCCTGATCGTGCTGGAACCGCTCGACGACAAGGGCCGCGTGGCCGCGCCCCGTACCTGGGGCACCGTCTACGATGCCTCCCTGCTGCGCCGTTCCAGCCTGCTGCTCGAGAAGCAGTCCGGCGGCGCGGTCGAGGTCCCGGGAGACGTCCAGCGACTCGTGGACGAGGTCTACGCGGACGACTTCGGAGCCGAACTGGAAAAGGCCGCCTCGGCGGAGCTCGAGCGAATGGACGCCGAGCGTATCGCCTCGGCGGCGGCCGAGGAACAGATGGCCGAGATCACCCGGATCCCGGCACCATACGACGTGGTTGACGACCTGTCCCTGCTCAGCGAGCGCAGCTTCGCCGTTTCGGACGATCTGCTGACCACCCGCCTCGGGGCGGACAGCGGTCGTGCCGTGTGCGTCTTCGAACGGGAGGACGGGTGGAGCCTCGCTCCCGACCATGACGTGCCGCTGCCCACGGCCGCAGCGAACCGGGAGGACATCGCGCTGATCATGCGACACACCGTGCCGCTGCCCGGCCGCTGGCTTGCCGGCCGTACCGACGAGAACGCCGTGCCGAAGGCCTGGAGCGGCCGGCCTCTGCTCGCCGACCTGGCGCTGCTGCGCATGCACTGTGACGGCGATCGGTGGACGGGCCTGCTGGGGGAGCGGCAGCTCGTGTACTCGAACGTGGGAATTTCCGAGAACTGACCTCCTAGGCACCGCACTTGGAACTACGTTGGCTGTGCCAGTCCCGGACAGGGTTGTCGCCCGTCCGGGACCAGCGTGACCCCCGCTTGCGCGGGGACAGGACCGCCAACGCGGCCGTTTCCTAGGCACCGCACGGCTCACCCCCGCTCGTTCGCGGGGACCGCGCAGAGCCTACCCACCCTGTGATCACCCGCACTCGCCTCGCCGGAGGCCGCATGCCATCCGTACCACCCGCCTACAACCTCTTCGACGAAGCGTGGATCCCTGTTCGGTGGGTTTCTCGCAGTGAGGAGGACGACGCGGACTCCACCGCCACACACCCACCCGAGGTCGGCCTGCGTGAACTCCTGCTGCGCGCACACGAGATCGAACAAATCGCGATCGCCAGCCCGCCGGCGCTCTCCGCGCTGTACCGCGTCCTGTACGCGATCAGCGCCCGCGCGACGGGACTCGACCAGGCCTTTCTCGACGAGGTCGATCCCAGTGACTGGTCGGACCGTCGTCTCGGCTTAGTAGCGGAGGGCTGTTTCGACCCGCAGCAGGTAGGCGAGTTCGTCCAGCGCAACCGCCCACGCTTCGACCTGTTCGACCCCGTACGTCCATTCCTTCAGGACCCGCGACTGGCCGAGCAGTGCGACCCCGCGAACACCGCCGGCGTCGACAAACTCATCACCACCCGCCCTTCGGGCAACAATCACTCCTGGTTCGAGCACGTCAACAGCACCGCCCCCGAGCTGCCGACCCCCGCCCAAGCAGTCCTGCATCTGCTCGTGTGGCACTACTACGGCCCTTCCGGACGGTGCTCCAGCCGCACCGTCGGTGCCACCAGAGCAGCCGGCAGCAAGGCCGGCCCGCTGCGCAGCACGCTCTCCTACCATCCGGAGGGCGACACGCTGTTCGAGACGCTCCTGGCCGGACTGCCCCAGCCTGGCCGTGACGTTCGTCCTGACAACGACCTGTGCCCGTGGGAACGCGAGGAACTGCCCGACCCTGCGGCCGCCCCGCCGCCGCTGAAAGGCCCGTGCTCCGCACTCACCGCCCGTTCCCAGCACGCGCTGCTGCTCATGCCCGATGCCACCGGCAGGTACGTCGAGGACGCGTTCATCACCTGGGCCAACCAGTTCAAGATCTCCCGAGAGGGCGATCCGTACCTGATCTGGCAGACCAGCAAGGAGGGCAACCCCTACCCGCGCCCTGCCGACTCCCGCCGTGCGCTGTGGCGTGATCTGGACGCCCTGCTGCTCAAGAATCCTGCAGGCAGCACGAAACCACGTCGTCCCGAAGTGTTCGTCACCGCGCTGGAAGTCTCGGAGGAACTGAGAGTGCGGGCGCTCGGATTCGAACAGGACGGCCAGGCCAAAGACGTCCAGTTCGTCGACGCGGTCACCCCGCCCGTACTCGGCCTCGCGGAGGATAAGGAACCCACTGTCGCCGTCGAGATCGGCTGCCTGCGTCTGCTGGGGGAGCGGTACGGCAACCGACTCGACCGGGCCGTCAAGAAGGCCTGGGCCGGCTTCACCGAGGCCCCCAGGATCCGTGACTGCACCTGGGCCGTCGACGCTGCCGCCCGCTACTGGCCCGCCGCCGAGGCCGAGTTCTGGAAGCGCCTCAACGAACGGGACTTCGACGGGGCCGCCGTGGCTTTCCGCAGTCTCGCCGAGCGGGCCTACGACACCGTCACCTGCGGCGCCTTGGGAACCATGCGCGGAGCCAAGGCCTGCACCACCGCCCGCATCGAGCTGTACGGCGGGCCGGTGAAGCGCCCCGCCAAGACCGGCGGCGCCGGAGGCCGCACCACCAGCACGGAGGACACGTGAGCAACACCACCGCTATCCCGGGCCCCGCCAAACCCGCAGACGACGAGGTCCGCCGGCCGAAGGAACCCGTCCTGATCCCCTCGCTGGGACGGGCACGTATTTTCACCGCCAGGATCGACCAGCGCAGCCACGACGACCCCGGCGTACGCGCGGCCCTGCGCCGCGGCGTGGGCAAGGACCTGGACGCCGTGCCGTTCATGCACCGCTTCGTGGCCTCCTGGCTCACCGACGAGCAGACGCGCAGCCGCGACGTCCAGCGCGCGTTCTACACCGTCGCGTCGCTGATCGCCGCGCAGAGCCGCGACCAGTACGCCGCCGCGAAGGCCGAGACGTCGAAGGAGAGCCAGGCGCCGAAGGACGAGCCGAAGAGCGAGGGACCAGCGACTGCCGCGGCGGCACCGGACATCCTCGGCGACCCGGCCGGCCGCGCGGAGGGTACGGAACCCGCCACCGCCAAGCGGATCCCTCCGCGCAGTCTCGGCCACGCCTTCGCCGACGGCGTCCTCAAGGGAGGCCAGGGAGCCGGCCTGCGGGAGTCCTCGGCCGAGACCCGCCTCAACCTGCTGACCCGTCAGAGCATCGACGGGCTGCACCGCCACCTGCCCGGAGCCGTTCGGCAACTGCGCGGCTGCGACGTGGAGATCGATTGGGCCCAGCTCCTTGTCGACCTCTGCCAGTGGCGGCGCCGCTCCGGCGCCATCAAGCGGACCTGGCTCCAGGACTACTACCGGGCCCTGCAGAAGGACAGCGAGCGCAGGGCCCGCGAGCACGACGACGACCAGGCCGACGCCGTCGGCCCGGACGGCGCCGAGCCTGAGGCCTGACCAAGTCCGACCCCTACCACCCACACACACCAACCCAAGGAGCAGAGCATGCCCGGCCCCGACCGCACCACCGCCCGCTTCCTCGACATCCACGTCGTCCAGAGCGTCCCGTTCGCCAACCTCAACCGCGACGACAACAACTCCGTCAAGACCGTGCGCTACGGCGACACCGAACGCACCCGCGTCAGCAGCCAGTCCTGGAAGCGCGCCGTACGCGAGTACTTCCAGGACAGCTTCGGCGAGCAGGCCCTGCGCACCCGCCGCATCGGCGCCCGCGTCACCCGCCTCCTGCAAGAGGAACGCGGCTGGCCCATCGGGCTCGCCCAGCGCGCCGGCCAGCACGTCGCCGCCGGCAGCAGCATCAAGTTCGAGACGGCCAAGGATTCGCCCGTCATCACCACCAACGCCATGGTCTACGTGCCCGAGAGCGCCGTCGCCGAACTCGCCGACCTCGCCGAGGAGCACCGAACCGACCTCGAAAACGCGAAGGACATCAAGAAGACCAGCGATAAGAGCGTCCTACCCAAGGACACCATCGACGCGATCCTGCGCAGCCGCAACGGCGTCATCAACCTCTTCGGCCGCATGCTCGCCGAGGTCGACGATGCCGGCGTCGACGGCGCCGTCCAGGTCGCCCACGCCCTCACCACCCACGGCAGCGACGTCGAACTCGACTACTTCTCCGCCGTCGACGACGTCACCTCCGCCTGGGGCGACACCACCGGCAGCGCCCACATGGGCCACGCCGAGTTCAGCGCTGGCGTCTTCTACCGCTACGCCACCGTCGACCTCGCCGACCTCGAACACAACCTCGGCGGCGACCGCGACGCCGCCCGCGAACTCGCCGCCGGATTCGCCGAGGCCTTCATCCTCTCCCTCCCGCGCGCCAAGAAGACCGCCACCGCCCCCCACACCATCCCCGACCTCGTCCACATCGCCGTCCGCAGCGACCGTCCCCTCTCCTACGCCGCCGCCTTCGAACAGCCCGTCCCCTCCCAGGAGAACGGCGGCTACGCCCCCGCCTCCCGCGCCGCCCTCGCCCGCTACGCCACCGCCGCCAACAAACTCCTCGGCAACCGCGGTACCGTCACCGCCGCCTGGGCCAGCCTCGAGGACAAGGACCTCGACGGCCTGGGCACCCGCGTCGACTCCTTCCCCCAGCTCATCGACACCGCCGTCGACGCCGCCTTCGCCACCGCCCCCGCCGAGGCCGCGGTATGAGCCCCGCTACCACCAACACCCGCGGATTGCTGCTGCGCCTGGCCGCGCCGCTGCAGTCCTGGGGCGAGACCAGCCAGTTCAACGAACGCGACACCGCGCCCTTCCCCACCCGCTCCGGCGTCATCGGCCTGCTCGCCGCGGCCCTCGGCAGGAAGCGCGGCGACGACATCAGCGATCTCGCCACCCTCTCGCTCACCGTGCGTACCGACCGCGCGGGCGTTATCCTGCGCGACCTGCACACCGTCGGTGGCGGGCTGCCTGCGGCGCGGACCGTCACCACCGCAGAGGGAAAGAAGCGCTCCGGCGCCACCGCCACGCTGCTGTCCCACCGCTACTACCTCGCCGACGCCTCCTTCACCGCCGTCATCACCGCGGACCCGGGGCACCTCGACGAGTGGGCGGAAGCACTCCGGAAGCCGCACTGGCCCCCCTACCTCGGCCGGCGCTCCTGCCCGGCCGAAGGGCCGCTGCTGCTCGGCCCCGTCGACGACCCCCTGCACCACCTCGTCCAACTGCCGATCGCCCGACGAGTCTGTACGGGAACCAAGACCGTCGACATCGTCTTCCACGGCGACCAGCCGCTCGACCGCCTCGGCAACCACCCCCAGCCCGGCGACCACCCCCAGCCCGGGGACGACGACGGCCGCACCCCCGCCGGAGAGGTCACCGACGACCCCCTCACCTTCCACCCCCGGCGGCGGGCCTACCGCGCCCGCCCCCGCTACCAGCGCACCCTCACCCTGCCCGCCAGCCGCTGCAAGGGCCTCGCCGCCGACTACCTCACCGCCCTCGGCGACTACCTCGACCAGCACACCATCCGTCCCGAAAGCGTTCCCGCATGACCTTGTGGCTGACCCGCATCATCCCCGACCCGCGCAGCCGCGACGCCCGTCGCGACAACGCCGGCGCCGTCGACCTGCACCACCGCATGATGTCGCTCTTCCCCGACCACGTCGCCGACGACGAACCGCGCCGCCGCCTCGGCGTCCTCTTCCGCAGCGAGTCCACGCCCGCCGGTGACCAGATCCTCCTGCAAAGCGCCCGGCAACCCGACCTCGACCGCCTCCCCACCGGATACGGCCAGGCCGCGACCAAACCCCTCACACCACTCCTGGACGCTCTCCGGCCCGGCCTGCACATCCGCTACCGCATCGCCGCCAACCCCATCCGCAAGCCCGGCCGCACCACCCGCGAGCTCTACCAACTCAAGGCCGTCGTCCCCCTCCAAGGATCCGCCGCCGACGACTGGTGGACCCGTCAAGCGGAGTCATCGGGCCTGAACCTCGACACCCTCCACTCCAGCCCCCTCGACGCCGCCCAGGGACACCGACACAGCGACCAACGGCCCGTCAAGCACGACCGCGTCCTCTTCGAGGGCACCGCCGTCATCACCGACGCCGACCGCCTGCGCACCCGCCTCACCGACGGCATCGGCAAGGGCAAGGCCTACGGCTGCGGCCTCCTCAGCATCGCCCCCCACCGGAGGCCGCAGTGACCGGCCGCCGCCCCGACCCCGGCTCCGCGCGCCGCAAACTGGCCGCCCCCACCGTCGCCATGCTGCCCCGGGTCGCCGACTCCCTCTCCTTCCTCTACCTCGACATCGTCCGCATCGTCCAGGACGACACCGGCGTCTGCGCCGAAGTCACCAGCCCCCACCGCGGCACCGAAACCGTCTACCTCCCCACCGCCGCCCTCAGCTGCGTCCTCCTCGGCCCCGGCACCTCCATCACCGCCCGGGCCCTCGCCACCTTCGCCCGCCACGGCACCACCGTCGTCATCGCCGGAGCCGGCGGCGTCCGCTGCTACGCCGCCACTCTCCCCGACTCGCTCACCACCACCTGGCTCGAACGCCAGGCCCGCACCTGGGCCGACGACAGCACCCGCCTCGCCGTCGCCACCGCCATGTACGAGCAGCGCTTCGGCCGCGGCACCGTACCCACCGGCAGCAACCTCAACAAGCTCCGAGGCCTCGAAGGCCAACGAATCAAGGCCCACTACCGCCTCCTCGCCCAGCAACACCGCATCGGCCGCTTCCGCCGCAACTACGACCCGGATTCCTGGGACACCCAGGACCCCGTCAACCTCGCCCTCTCCTCCGCCAACACCTGCCTCTACGGCATCGTCCACGCGGCCATCCTCGCCCTCGGCTGCTCACCGGCCCTCGGCTTCGTCCACAGCGGCAACCAGCAGGCCTTCGTCTACGACATCGCCGACCTCTACAAGGCCGAACTCACCATCCCGCTCGCCTTCTCCCTCCACGCCTCCCCACAACCGGAAGCCGACGCCCGCCGCGGCTTCCGCGACGGCCTGCGCCTGTTCCGCCTCCTGCCGCGCATCGTCACCGACATCCAGCGCCTGCTCGCCCCGGACCAGGACATCACCGTCCCGGACCCGGAGGAACAACTCGTCGACCTGTGGGACCCGGTCTCCGGCCCCATCCCCGGCGGGGTCAACTACGCGGGGGAGGAGCTGCTGTGAAGCGCTTCCATACTCTTCGCTCGCGCTTCGCCGGGGGGTGGCCATGGCGACTATGACCGTCCTGTCCGCCACCGCAGTCCCCGACCACGTACGAGGCGCCCTCACCCGCTGGCTCATCGAAGTCACACCCCAGCTCTACGTCGGCACCATCTCCGCCAAGGTGCGGGATGAGCTGTGGCAGGCAGTCAGCGGATGCGTCGGAAGTGGCGTGGCAGTCCTGGTCCATGCGGCAGCCAACGAACAGGGCTTCGAGCTGCGGACTGCGGGTGAGCAGCGGCGAAAGCCGATTGACTTCGACGGGCTGACGTTGGTCGCGATGGTCGGCGCGCAGGGCGTCAATGGTCAAGGAATGGCAGAGGCGTAGAAACGTTGCAGGTCGGGAAGTATCCGCCCCGCGCCCCGCGCCAGCGGGGGTCAGCCGTGTCTGGGGTTGAAGCCCCTGTTTCCGCAGGTGTCCGCCCCGCGGGTGCGGGGAGGACGGCACCGAACTGCGGGACCTCCTCGACGCGAACGGCAGACCCCCGCGGGTGCGGGGAGGACCGACTCCCGGGTCTCGCCCACCAGGGCGCGGACGGCAGACCCCCGCGGGTGCGGGGAGGACAATCCGGCGGCGATGATCAGGGCGGCGGCGGGCGGCAGACCCCCGCGGGTGCGGGGAGGACAATCCGGCGGCGATGATCAGGGCGGCGGCGGGCGGCAGACCCCCGCGGGTGCGGGGAGGACCTCCCGGACGACGAGCCCGGGGACGAAGCCGACGGCAGACCCCCGCGGGTGCGGGGAGGACATGCTGGACGCCGCCGAGCAGCACGGCAACGGCGGCAGACCCCCGCGGGTGCGGGGAGGACGGCCGCTCCGCCGCGCGGGTCCGGCCGGAGGTCGGCAGACCCCCGCGGGTGCGGGGAGGACACGGTCCTGGCCGCGTGGTGGTGGATCTCGGGCGGCAGACCCCCGCGGGTGCGGGGAGGACGCCAGATCGGCGGGGAGAAGTCGAAGCAGTGGCGGCAGACCCCCGCGGGTGCGGGGAGGACGGCCGCTCCGCCGCGCCGAGACCCACCGGCCGCGCGGCAGACCCCCGCGGGTGCGGGGAGGACGCCACACCGCATACGGCACGGCCCAGCCCGGTCGGCAGACCCCCGCGGGTGCGGGGAGGACGATCCATCGCACGACCCGTACACCTCGCACCCCGGCAGACCCCCGCGGGTGCGGGGAGGACGACCACCAGCCCGAGCACTGCGACCCGGCCAACGGCAGACCCCCGCGGGTGCGGGGAGGACCCTCCCATCGTGTGCGGCACCCCCGCCGCCAACGGCAGACCCCCGCGGGTGCGGGGAGGACCGGGGGCGGGGGGACGGTCATCGGTAGGCGTCCGGCAGACCCCCGCGGGTGCGGGGAGGACAGGCCCGCGCAGCGGCCCAAGACGCCACCCACCGGCAGACCCCCGCGGGTGCGGGGAGGACGGCCGCGCGCACAGGGAGCCGGTGTGCCCACACGGCAGACCCCCGCGGGTGCGGGGAGGACACCAGGGAGCGGCCGGGCCGGTACGCCTACACCGGCAGACCCCCGCGGGTGCGGGGAGGACCGCCTCAACCGCCAAAAGGGGGAAGTGATCATCGGCAGACCCCCGCGGGTGCGGGGAGGACCACGCGATGGTCAACGAGTACGTTGCCCGAAACGGCAGACCCCCGCGGGTGCGGGGAGGACGAAACCGCCGAGCCGGTTCCCCCGCAAGCGGATGGCAGACCCCCGCGGGTGCGGGGAGGACGGTTGCTCTTGGTCGCCAGGCCGTAGACGGTGCGGCAGACCCCCGCGGGTGCGGGGAGGACCCCTGAATCGACGCCACCATCTGCCGGACCTGCGGCAGACCCCCGCGGGTGCGGGGAGGACCTTCTGTCACCCCTTCCCCCGTCCCGTCCCGCCGGCAGACCCCCGCGGGTGCGGGGAGGACGCGAGCGGGTGGACGTCGAGGTCGCGTTTCGGCGGCAGACCCCCGCGGGTGCGGGGAGGACGAAGGCCTCCCAGCGGGCCTGGTCGTCGGGGTCGGCAGACCCCCGCGGGTGCGGGGAGGACGCGGGTTCGGTGATGCGGTCGATCGCGCGGGGCGGCAGACCCCCGCGGGTGCGGGGAGGACCCTTCGCGACCTGCGACGGAGAAGCGGCTTTGCCATTTCTTGGCCAATGGGTCGAAGGTCGAGCAAGTACAGATTTCGTGTTCCTGATGGGCAAGTTGTTGAGGTGTGAAGGACCGCTGACGCATCGTGTCATGGTTGGCTTGGTGAGGGCCACTGGCGATCCACGAGGGCTGACGGGGCTGACGTCAAGGGCGTGTAGTCAGGCGATCGACCCCTAAGAGCAGACGAAGGGATGGGGCGGGAGAACCCGACTTGCTCTGCGTCGGCGTTCGCGTTTCCGTGCATCAGCTGTCGCTGCTCCAAGGGCGTCAGCGGTGTGCCGCGCGGGTGGAGCGGGTGCCGTCCCCGGGTTCAGCTCCGCAGCTCTGTGCGCAGCGCCGGGTAGCGCAGCTCGAGGCCCAGGATGGCTGCGGGTGGCCGCTCGTGGTAGCGGACCCAGAACGGTGCCGCTCCCTGTTCCGCCTGGGGGCGGCAGCGGTGGCAGAGCAGGCCGCGGGTGAGGCCGGTGTGCGGGTCGTGGTCCTCGGTGTGGGCGGGGCGGCCGGCCTCGGGGGCGGAGCCGCAGATCGCGCAGCGTCCCCGGTGGTAGGCGAGGAGGCGTTCGGCGGGGCGCTGCCGGTGGTCGTAGGGCGGTACGGGCCAGGAGAGGTAGGCCGGGTCGGAGGCGTTCCAGCGCTGTTCCCACTGGGCCCACAGCCGTTTGCGGACGGCGCAGCGCTCGCAGTCGGCGGGGCAGCCGCCGGCGGTGGGCGGGCAGATCGGGGCGGTGCCGAGGGCGTGGAGCAGGTCGAGGCGCAGGCGTTCGAGGGGCGGGGCGTCCGGCGGGGCCCAGCCGTCGGCGCCGGGGGCGGGGAGCGGGTGGTCCAGGAGGACGGCGGGGGCCATCGCGAGACGGTCGGGGGTGACGGTGTTCGGTTCGAAGATGAGCTCCGGTACGCGTGCGGCGATGGCCTTGACGATGCGTCCGGGCATGGTGTTGGAGTCCAGGCGCCTGCCGTTGCGGCTGGTCAGTAGCGGGCGGCGGCCGGTGTCCGGGTCGCGGCCGTCGACGCGGTGGGGCAGGTAGTCGGCGATGGCCTGCCAGACGTCGCGGGAGGGCTGGTGGGTGATGGTGCCGTCGCCCTTGGGCGCCGGGCAGGCGAGGGTGCGGGTCCGGTGGTGCGGGTCCTCCTCGTGCAGGTCCTCCAGGTCGATGCCGACGGCCTGGCGGGGCCTCAGGCCGTCCAGGAGGAGGTGGACGAGCAGGCGGTCGCGGTGCGGGGCGGTGTCGTAGGGGCCGCGACGCCGGCGGCCGGGCAGGACGTCGTCGGCCGCGAACTGCATCCCGGCCGCCTGCTCCAGGGTGAGCGGCGCGGTGCGCGGCAGCGCGGTGGGGGCGGGGCGCAGCGCGGCGGCGTTGAACGGGGGCTCGGGGATGTGGCCGGCGCCGGCGGCGTAGGCGTAGAAGGCGGCGAGGGCGGCCAGGCGCCGGGCCGGGTTGTGCAGGGAGACGCGCGGCGCCAGCGGGCGGCGGGAGGGCCGGTCGGGGTTCGGGCGGCGCAGGGCGGGGGCGTAGGCCCAGGTGGATGCCGTCGACGCGTCGGCGTTCCAGGCGCCGATGCCGGTGGTCTCCTCGGTGAAGTACAGCCAGTCCCGCAGGTCGGCCTCGTAGCGGGTGGGTGTGGTGCCCTGCAGGGCGCGGCCGTGCTTGCCGAGGCCGGCGGCGAGCCACTGGGCGAGGACGTCGTAGGGGTCGGGCCTGGTCACCAGGAAACTGTATGCGCGTGCGGCAGGGAACCGACGGGCTTGCGGACACCGGTCTCCCCGCGCAGCGGCCGGCCGGGTCGTGATCCGAGGGGAAGAGGGTGGTTCCGGCTGCGCCGACGGCTCTCGCCTCGTTCACGGACGGGCCGGACGTGCTACGTCGAGTAATCTCTCCGAGTCGGATTCCGGACATCAGATGAGAGCCGCCGCGAACGGGGATGGAGTGCAACGTCAGGCGCTGGTGGTCGGCGTGGAGGGTACGGCTGCGAGCCTCGATGACGAGGTGCCGTCCAAGTGGCAGCCGCTCGCATACGCGGCCCCCTATGCGCAACGCCCGCGCGAGGTCCTGGGCGCGCAGTACTCCTACGTCGTCCTGGAGCCCGACCCGGATCCCGCATCGACTGCGGCCGCGCTTGGTGACGCCCTGACGGGAGCCGTCACCGGCGGCGCCGACTTCACCGTCATCCACCTGCTCGGACACGGCGAGCCCACCCGTAACAGTCACGGTCTCCAGGTCGTCGGAGGGGATGGGCGGCTCACCGAGGCCCTCTCCCGCTGGGTCGATATGGCCGAGAACCTGACCGTGGAAGGGGATGGCGAGCCGGCCGTCCTGCTCGTGCTCGACCTCTGCCATTCCGGCACGGTGGTGACCGAGCACCTGCGATCGTTGGTCCGGTCGGAACGTCGGCGGGTATGGGTGTTGGCGGCCTGCCAGTCCGACCAGTCCGCCTACGAGGGGCGCCGTTAACAAGCCGCGAACCAGGTGACAAGTAACCCGCGAGTAACCTTCGAATCGAAGATTGGCCCCTTCAAGGACGTGGCGAGGGGCCAAGTGGTGTGCGCTGGTGTTCAGGTCGCAGCCGGCTCCAGTTCGGGGTCGGTGGAGGCAGGAACCGCGAGTTGGAGGCGGCTGCCCATATTCAGCCGGACCTCGCCGTAGGGCTGGATGTGCATCCAGAACAGCGGGGTCAGGGCCCGTTTGTCTTCGTCGGTTAGGACGTCGGCCCATTCGGGGTCGGCGAGCATGTCCTGGATCATCAGGGTGTTCACGAAGACGAGCGCCGTTTGCAGGAGATGGAGCGCGAGAACGGACAGTTCTTGCTGGTCACGGCGGTTGGAGGAGAGTTCGCCGCTCTTGCCGAAGAAGATGATGTCGTTGGCGCCGTTCCAGCCCTCGACGACGTTGAGGCCCTCCTGGATCTCGCGCTGGAGGTCGCGATCGCGCAGGTAGCGGGCGATTCTGTGGAATCAGGTTTGTCAAGCTTGGGGTGCTTTTGTCGCCCCCATCCACCATCCAGATCACTGAGGCTTCCAGCCGTCGTACCCCGCGCGACAGGGCCAGGCCCCGGAGGCGACGATCCGTTTAGGTGCGGGGTGGGGAACCTGGTGCGGTGTTCAGCGGGGCAGTGTCACCAGGCCCGTCTCGTAGGCGAGGATGACGAGTTGCACCCGGTCGCGGGCGTCGAGCTTGGCGAGCAGCCGTGTCACGTACGTCTTGACGGTGGCCACGCTGATGACCAGCTCGGCGGCAATCTCGGTGTTGGACAGGCCGCGCCCGACGAGGGTGAGGATCTCGCGCTCCCGGTCGGTGATGCCGCTGGCCCTCCGGGACACGGGAGCAGGGGCGGATGGGGCGGGCTCGGGCCGTCTGGCGAACTCGGCGATCAGGCGGCGGGTGACGCTCGGCGCGATCAGGGCGTCCCCGGCGGCGACCACCCGTATCGCGGTGAGGATGTCGTCCAGTGCCATGTCCTTGACCAGGAAGCCGGAGGCCCCCGCGCGCAGCGCGGCGTAGACGTAATCGTCGTCGTCGAAGGTGGTCAGCACGACCACGCGCGGTTCTCCCGGGCCCGCGGTGACCAGGCGGGTTGCTTCGATGCCGTCCATGCCGGGCATGCGGATGTCCATCACCACCACGTCAGGGTGCAGCTCCTCGGCCAACTGGACCGCCTCCGCCCCGGTTCCGGCCTCCCCGACGACCTCGACGTCGGGTGTGCCGGAGATAACCATCTCCAGGGCGGCGCGCACCAGCGGCTGGTCGTCGACCAGCACGACGCGGACGCTCATCGCGCTCCGCCCGCCACGGGCAGCCGGGCTGCGACTCGGAAGCCGCCGCCGGTCCGGGGGCCGGCGTGGAACTCCCCGTGCAGCATGGTGACCCGCTCGCGCAGTCCTGCGAGGCCGTAGCCACTGCCCGGGGTCGTGCCGTGGCCGCGGCCCCGGTCGGTGATCTCGACGGCCACCTCGTCGTTCGTCCGGCAGTCGATGGACACCTGGCAGGAGGTGGCCTCGGCGTGGCGTACCACGTTGGCGATCGACTCCTGGATGATGCGGAAGGTCGCCAGGTCGACCTCTGGCTGCAGCGGGCGCCGCTCGCCCTGCCATCGGACGTCGACCCGCACGCCCGCCGCGGTCGTCGCGGCGGCCAGCCGGTCGAGGTCGGCCAGGCCCGACGGCTGGTGCAGCGGGGCGGTCTCGGCGCCAGTGTCCTGCTCGGCCTGGCGCAGCGCGCCGAGCATCCGTCGCAGCCCCGACAGCGTCTCCCGCCCGGCGGTCTCGATCTCGGTCAACGCGTCGCGCGCTCGGTCCGGCCGGCTGTCGATGACCCGCCGCGCCGCACCGGCCTGCAGGGCGACGATGCCGATGCTGTGCGCCACCGTGTCGTGCATCTCCCGGGCGATCCGCAGCCGTTCGGCGGTGACCGCCTGCGTGGCCACCTGAGCGCTCAACACCGCGGCGTGCTCGCGGGATTGGCGTATCGACCGGCCCACCAGCCAGGCGATGACGGCGGCCAGGACACCCTGGTCCGAGACGCCGATGTGCGGCAGGCTGGTGGTCAGCTGGAAATGATCGATGACGAAAACGGTCCCCGGCGCCGGAGCACCGTCGTACGTGGCGGTCGTCAACCCGAAGGTGTTGTCGGGCACCATGCCCAGGTGGGTGATCAGCACGACCAGCACCAGGGCTAGGGCGGCACGCGAGGTCCGGCACGGCCGGGCGGCCGTGACCAGGCAGAGCGCGACGTCGACCGCCAAGAGCGCGGTCAGTGGCAGCTCTACGTTCGCGCGCGTCGCGTCCGTCACCGCGAGGGTGGCGACGAGCAGCAGGGCGATCGACAGCAGCGGCCGCCGGCGCAGTAGGGCGGCGGCGCTGAACGCGACGAGGGACGCGGCGGTGAGGAGTGCCCAGTCCCGGTGCCCGGCGGTGCCACCCGCGTGGGAGACGGGATGGTCCGGCTTCCCGCCGAGTACAACCGCGGGGTACGCGACCGACACACACCAGGCCAGGGCGGTCCACGCGCCCGGTGGCACGCGCTTGAGCAGGGGCAGGGTCGGTGTCACGGACATGCGGTGATCGTAACCAGGTGCCCTCCCGCGGGCATCGGACCACGGTTGTACAACCAGGGTCGACGGGTGCCGCGACGGAGTGTCAGTTCTGGTCCGATGCCCGCCCGGCCCCGACCCGGGCACCGTTGAGGACATGATCGAAGTCCACGAACTGACGAAGCGCTACGGCAAGAAGCCGGCGGTCAACAATCTGAGCTTCACCGTGAATCCCGGTCACGTCACCGGGTTCCTCGGCCCCAACGGAGCCGGCAAGAGCACCACACTGCGGCTGATCCTCGGCCTGCACACCCCCACCAGCGGGACGGTCACCGTCGACGGCCGCTCCTTCCGCTCGCTACCCCGGGGTCTGCGGCATGTCGGTGCGCTGCTGGACGCCGGTGACATGCACGGCGGGCGCAGCGCGCGGGCCCACCTGCGCGCGCTGGCCCGCAGCAACGCGATCCCGCGCAGTCGGGTGGACGAGGTGCTGCGCGAGGTCGGTCTCGCGGACGCGGCGGACCGGCGGATCGGCGGCTTCTCCCTCGGCATGCGCCAGCGCCTCGGCATCGCCGCCGCGCTGCTCGGCGACCCGCCGGTGCTGCTCTTCGACGAGCCGCTCAACGGACTCGACCCAGAGGGCGTGTACTGGGTGCGTGGCCTGTTCCGCCGGCTGGCCGGCGAGGGGCGCACAGTCTTCGTCTCCAGCCACCTGATGTCCGAGATGCAGCACACCGCCGACCAGCTCATCGTCCTCGGCCGCGGCGAGCTGATCGCCGCGGAGAGCCTGGCGGAGTTCGCGGCCCGCGGGACAGGCCGGAGCGTGTCGATTCGCACACCGGACCCCGCCAGCCTGTCGCCGCTGCTGACCGCCGAGGGCGCGTCGGTCCAGCGCGAGGCCGACGGGCAGCTCACAGTGGTCGGGCTCAACACGGACCAGATCGCCGAGATCGCCTTCCAACACCGCATTCTGCTGAACGAGTTGACCAACCACACCGGCTCGCTGGAGGAGGCGTTCATGGAGCTGACCGCCGACAGCGTCGAATACCTCGCAGGAGAGACCCAGTGACCGCACCGACGACGACGATGACCGTGGCGCCCAACGCGCCGACTCTGAAGCCCAAGGCCCGCTTCGCCGACCTGTTCGCTGCCGAGTGGATCAAGCTGTGGTCGCTGCGCTCGACTCCCTGGGCCTTCGCCGCCACCGTGGCGGCGGTCCTTACGGTCACCGTCACCGCCGCCTATGCCGACTCCCAGAACTGGGCACAGTACGACGAGCAGCACCGGGAGTACTTCCGCATGTTCGGGACGGTGGGCGACTCGTTCCCCACCGGCGCCGCCACACTGCTGATTCTCGGTGCCGGCGCCATCGGTGCCATCACGATCCTCGGTGAGTACACCACCGGCATGATCCGGACCACCTTCACGGCCGTCCCGGCTCGCCGTTCGGTGATGGCCGCGAAGGTGGCGGTGGTCACCGTGACCACGACCGTCCTCGGTGTGGCCTTGGCGTTGGTCTCGTTTGGTGCGGCCCAGGGGATTCTGTCCGGTCAGGACGCCGCCGTCGGCTTCGGCCATCACGGTGTTGTGCGCCTGCTCGTCGCGTCCGCAGTGCTCGCTCCGGTGTCCGCACTCGTGGGCATGGGGCTGGCCGCAGTCATCCGGCACAGCGCGCTCACCATCGTGGCCACGATCACGCTGCTCTTCGTCCTGCCCTCGCTGTTGAACAGTCAGAAGCATCTCACCGTGAGCCTCCTGCACATGACGGTCCTTCAGGCCTGGAGGCGCATCGGCTACGAGCAGGCCACCACGACGATGTGGCCGTGGACGGTGACGGGCGCCTGCACCGTCCTCGCCATCTGGGTGCTGGTCGCCGCGGTGCTGGCCATCTTCACCTCGAACCACCGGGACCAGTGAGCGGCGCTCCGCTGGACCTTCTCCCAGGCGCGGGCCGATGTAGCCGGGCTGATCATGTGGGACGCGAACGTCGACTCCACGATCCTCCGGGCCCATCAACCCGCGCCTTTCCCTCTGCTTGCGAACAGGTGAATCGCCGACACCATTTCGAACCGGAAGGTGGCTCACCTTCGCGGCCTGGTCCGTCGTCTCGACGCTGATCACCGCGACCGTGATCCACCGCCGAGGTCTTTGAGACGCGCGACCTGTGACACCCAACCGGGCTGGCTTCGCCCGACGACGGTGGTGAGCTGGAGTTTGGTCTCGTCCTCGCTGCCCGGCGCGGCGGTCATGATGACGATCTTGAGCTCGGTGTCGCCGTCGGTCAGAACATCGCAGTCCACCGTGACCGGGCCCACCGACGGGTGGTCGACCGTCTTGCGGACCTCGCGGTTCGCGGTCACCTCTCCCTTCGCCCACAACTCGGCAAACCTCTCGTTGCCTGCGTTCAGGTCGCGGACCAGCGCGGCCAGGCGACTGTCCCGGGGGAAGCGGCCGGTGGCGCGGCGCAGGTCGGAGACGAGGGCGGCGTCGGTGGTGTCGGGGTCCGTATCGGTGACCGGCCACAGCACGAGGGGGGTGTGATCGGCGCCCACCGGGAACCTGTCGCGGGCGAAGTTGCGCATCCGCGGCGGCGAGGCCAAGGGGTCGCCCAGCAGGGCGGCCCACCCGTGGTTCCACCACACCAGTTGCCAGTCCGCCGCGAACACGGCAACCGGTACGTCTCCGAGGCGGACGAGCACTCGTTGCATACCGGGCGGGAGATGGTCGCAGATCGTGCCGTCCGCCGGCGGCACGATCTGGGCCAGGCGGTAGAGGTGGTCCCGCTCGGCGGTGGACAGCTGGAGGGCGCGCGCCAGGGACGCCACCACCGACGCCGAGGGTGTCGTGGCCCGCCCCTGCTCCAGGCGCACGACGTAGTCGACCGACACTCCGGCCAGGTCGGCCAGTTCCTCGCGCCGCAGCCCGACAGCCCGGCGCTTGCGGACGACCGGCAGCCCGGCGGCCGACGGGGGCAGCCGGTTCCGCCATGTGCGGATCGCCGCGCCCAGTCCGGCCCCGGGGGGTGTCGTCGTCATGCTCTTCATCCTCCTGCATCCCCGATCACATGCGGGGGCGCAAGGGTGGTACTGGTCTTCCCACCGTCGAAGCGTCCCTGGTCCGGCTCCCTCGTCAAGGCAACCATCGAAGGCATGACGATCACTTTCATCACCGGAGCCAACAAGGGCATCGGCCGCGAGACCGCCCGCCGCCTCATCGCGTGCGGTCACACCGTTCTCCTGGGAGCCCGCGACCGTGAGCGGGGTGAGGAGGCAGCCGCCGCGCTGGGCGCACGCTTCGTCCCCATCGACGTGACCGACGACGCGTCCGTGGCCGCCGCCGCCGCGGACGTCGCCGAGCACGAGGGCAGGATCGACGTCCTGATCAACAACGCGGGGGTCCAGGGACCCTTCGGTGATCCCGGCGACCTCACCGCCGCCGACGCCCGCGCCGTCCTCGACGTCAACGTCATCGGCGTGGTCCGCACCACCACCGCGTTCCTGCCACTGCTGCGCCGCTCGGACGACCCCGTGATCATCAACGTCAGCAGCGGCATGGGCTCCCTCGCCTTCACCCACGACCCCGGCCGGTCCGAGTCGCACGTCGTCGCGCCGCTGTACGCCTCCTCGAAGGCGGCGCTGACGATGTTGACCACGCAGTACGCCAAAGGGCTCAAGGGCATTCGCGTCAACGCCGCCGACCCCGGCTACACCGCGACCGACATAAACGGTCACAGCGGCTCCCAGACCCTCACCGAGGGCACGGACGCGATCGTCGCCCTCGCCACCGAGGAGCCCGGCGCCGGCACCGGACGCTTCATCGACCGCCATGGCGAGATCGCCTGGTCCTGACACCGGCGGTGCCGGGTCACCGGCCCTGAAGAACAGAACGGGCAGAACATCGAGACCGGTTGGGCGGGAGAACCGCCGCTGCTACTGGCGTCGGCGGAATCTCCGGCAGAAATCCGCTCTCCTTCAGTGCTCCAGAGGCGGGCAGCAAGCTTCACCTGGCTGCTGACCGCCGGCATGGGCCCGCAGACCCGTCAGCCGCCCCACACCCGGCCGGATACGGCCCAGCCCTTTCCGAGTCAATACCGATGTCTTCGACTGCAACGCGCCGGATGGGCGGATGGGGGGTCCTCGTCCTGGTCGCGCTCGCGCAGTTCATCGTGATCCTCGATACGACGATCGTGAACGCCGCGCTGCCCTCGATCGAGAGTTCCTTCGGCCTCAGCCCAGAGAACCTCCAGTGGGTCGGCACTGCATACACACTGGTATTCGACGGTTTCCTGCTGCTCGGCGGACGCCTCGCCGACCTGTTCGGACGCGAGCGGTGGTTCATCATCGCCGTGGTCCTCTTCGGGCTTGCTTCGCTGGTGACCGGCCTCGCCGTCTCGGACGGCATGCTCATCGCCGCTCGCGCGGTCCAAGGTCTCGCGGGTGCGCTGCTCACACCGTCGGCGCTGTCGATCGTGCTCGTCTCCTACGCCGAAGGGCATCGGCGTAACGTCGCGCTCTCGGCCTGGGGCATCGTGGCCTCCGCGGGTGGCGCGGTCGGAGCGCTGCTCGGCGGTGTGCTCACCCAGTTCCTCAACTGGCGATGGAATTTTTCCATCAATGTGCCCGTGACGATCGTCGTGCTGGCGATTGCGCCGAAACTGCTGCCCACGGATGAGCGACAGGCGACCGATCGGCAGCTCGATATTCCCGGTGCGATCGTCATCACGGCCGCGGTGATGGCGATGGTGTTCGGCGTCGCTGAGGCGCCGGCCCGGGGTTGGGGTTCTTCCTCCACGCTCGGGCTCATCATCGGCGGCCTCGCGCTGCTGGCGCTCTTCGTCGCCGTCGAGCTGCGCAGCAAGAACCCCTTGGTGCCGTTCGGAATTTTTAAGATCCGCAACGTTCTCGGCGCGAACCTGGCGATGATTCCGATCATCGCCGGAGTATTCAGCTCCTTCTTTTTCTCCTCGCTCTATATGCAGGGAGTCCTCGGCCACACGCCGACACTCACTGGTCTCGCGCTCCTCGTGACTCCGGCGTTCATCATGATCGTCGGATCGCAGGTCCCGCGGTTGCTCAGGGCGTGGGGATACAAGCCGATCCTCTTCGTTGCCTCGGTCATCATCGCGCTCTCACAGCTTCTGCTCGCATTCATACCGGCGGACGGCAACTACTGGGCGAACCTGCTGCCCGGTTTCGTCCTGCTGGGCATCGGCGCGGGCGCGGTATTCGGTCCGATCACGGTCGCGGCAACCTCCGGCGTCCACTGGTCGCAGACCGGCCTGGCCTCTGGCCTGGTGAACACCTCGCAGCAGCTCGGCGGTTCCCTGGGGCTGGCGATCCTGACCGGCGTGTCCACGTCGGTTGCGACGTCCTTCGACGCCAGCGCCGGGACAAAACGGCCGTGCGGCAGCACTCGCTGCTCAGGTCCACGGGCACCAGACGGCGTTCCACATCTCCGCCGCTTTCTTGGTGGTCGCTGCCCTCGTCGCCGCGTTTGTACTCAAGCAGAAGGGCCAGGAGAGCGTCGCCGAGTGTGCGACATCCCGCGAGTTCTCCTGAGCCCCGCTGAGTGACCGAGGCCGTGGCCAGGGGCTTCTTCCTCCTTCGAGTGTTCTGCTGGCCTGTGACGTAACTTCAGGATTCTTGAAGCGTTCTCAGCTTGTGCGACCGATTTGCGGTCCGGTCGAAGGCGAGGAGGCGCGAGTTGGCGGCGCTGGCGGTGGTGCGGGACCTGCGCGAGTACCGGGATCCGGTCTCGGCGGAGGAACTGGAGCGGTTCGAGACCGATGTGCTGGCCGGGTTCGTGCTGGCACGGGCGTCGGCGGGGCTGACGGACGGTACGATCCGCGGCGACGTTGGGCACCTGGAACAGATTCGCACGTGGTTCGGCCGGCCACTCTGGGACTTGGAACCGGCCGCCGCGGACGCATACTTCGGGCGGGTACTGCGGGGCTCGCCCAGCGGCACCCGTCTGGCCCGCTCCCAGGCTCTGAGCACGTACTTCCTGTTCCTGGAGCTGCGGCACAAGGTCGAGATCCACCAGATGACCGGGCGCGTGGTCGAGTGCCCGATCGACGAGATGAACCGCCCGCGCGGCTCCAAGGACGCCCAGCTGCGGATCCCGCCGACCGAACCGGAGGTCGGCCGGCTGTTCACTGGCTGGGGCAGCGAGCTGGCGACCTGCCGCAAGTTCGCCCCGACTGCCAGGAACTACACCGCCGCGAAGCTGATGTCCCAGGTCGGGCTCCGGGTGAGCGAGGCATGTGGGCTCGACCTCACCGACATCAAGTGGGAGCTTGGGCGGTTCGGCAAGCTGCACGTCCGCCTCGGCAAGGGCGCCCGCGGCTCGGGCCCGCGCGAGCGGATGGTGCCGTTGATCAACGGCGCGGATCGGACGCTGCGGTGGTTCATCGAGGACGTCTGGGGCCAGTTCGACGACGACCACACCCGCCCTGGCGCCCCGCTGTTCCCCTCCGAGCGCAAGAACGCGGATGGCTCCTCGCGCCGGGTCGGCGATGATGCCCTGCGGAACGGCCTGGCCGCTGCCGTTGCGTCTCATCTCCCAGGCTGGGCTGAGAAGTTGACCCCGCATGTCCTGCGGCACTTCTGTGCGTCGGAGCTCTATCTGGGCGGCCTGGATCTGGTCGCAATTCAGGAGGTTTTGGGACATTCCTGGATCGCCACGACGATGAGGTACATCCACGTCCAGCAGACCCGGGTCGAGGACGCCTGGCTCGCCGGGCAGCAGCGGGCCGCGAAGCGGCTGGAAGGACTGATGGGATGAAGTGGAACCTGCGGCTGACCGCCGCGAACAAGGGCATCTGGAAGGCGTCCGAGCTGCAGCGGAGCCTTGCCGAGCACGGCCTGGTGATCTCTGCCGGGAAGATGTCCGGGCTGTGGTCGGGCCAGCCGGTCTCCCTCAAGCTGGAGGACCTGGACGTCATCTGCGTCGTGCTCGGCTGCGACATCGGCGACCTGCTGCTGCCCGAGCCGGACAAGGTCCCCCGCCCCGGACAGCAGGAGACCGGACGAGTGGCCGTCGGCTCCACCCTCTCCCCGGGGGTAGCGCCCAAGCGCCGCGACGGCCGCTCGCTCCCACCGGACTGACAGGAGCTGCGGCGCGATGGGCAAGATCGGCGACACGAAGGCTCCGGCCTCGTGCGAAGGCTGCTTCGCCTGGGGGCAACTGCCCGGGCGATTCTGCCGCGGCTGTTACACCTACGGCCAACTGCACGCCGTCGGAAGGTGCTTGGGCTGCGGACGCGAGGTTCCCGTGGACGACAGGCACGGCTACTGCCGCCTCTGCCGGGCCCAGGCCACCTGGGCAATCAAGGCCAGTGGCAGGGCCTCGGTACTGGAGCCCTATCTGCAGCGGGTGTCCTGCCAGCAGCTGTTCTTCGCGAACCTGCAGCGACCCCGCAACGGCGGGCCGCCGGTCGGCAAGCAGGGGCGCCGTGTCCTCAAACGGCCCTCGGAGCCTGCCCCACCGCTCAGGCCGACAGGCTGGATCCAGCCCCCGCTGTTCGCCGCAAGCCGCGACTACCGCCACTTCGACCGGGACCGGCACGCCGACCTGGCCAACCCCGACCTGATCCACGCTCGTCGGGTGGCCCGGGCGCTGGGCGAGGCGCGCGGGTGGAGTCGCTGGGTGGCCAGCGACGTGGACCGGGCGCTGGTCATCGTCCTGTCCGCGCACGCCGAGGGCGAGTCGATCCGGTACTCCGAGATCTTTCCCGCACTGCGAGGACGCGGCCTCTCGGTCGGTCGGACCGCTGAAGTCCTGGACCAGATGGGCCTGTTCGCCGACGACCGCGCTCCGGCGGTCGACCGCTGGCTGGAGCGCAAGCTCAACGTCGTGACCCCGGGCATCCGCGGCGTGGTCGAGTCCTGGGCCCGGACCCTGCTCGACGGCGGGCCCAGGTCCGAGCCCCGCGCGCGGCAGACCGCGTGGGTCTACCTCAACGAGATCCAGCCGGTGCTGCTGGAGTGGTCCGGCCGCTACGACCACCTGCGGGAGGTTACCCGCGAGGACGTCATCGCAGCCAGGGGCGCCGCTGGCGGCAAGCAGCGAGAGAGCCGGATCGTCGCGCTGCGGTCGCTGTTCCGCCATGCGAAGAAGAACGGACAGGTCTTCCGCAACCCCACCTTGCGGATCCGCGTCCCGCGCCAGGACGGTGGCATCATCCAGGCACTGCCCCAAGCCGACATCGACCAGGCCGTCGTTGCCGCCACCACCCCGGACATCCGGCTCATCATGGCCCTGGCCGCCGTCCACGCGGCACGGCCCAAGATGATCCGCACGATGCGGCTGGACGACGTCGACCTCGGCAACCGGCGCATCACCGTGGGCGGGCACGTCCGCCTGCTCGACGACCTGACCCACCGAGCCCTGCTGGACTGGCTCGACTACCGCCGAACCCGCTGGCCGAACACCGCCAACCCCTACCTGCTGATCACCCAGAAGACCGCCGTCGAACTCGGCCCCGCCGGCAGGCTCTGGACCACCCGGGCCACCCGCAACCTCACCGCCACCCTCGAACGACTCCGTGTCGACCGCCAGCTCGAAGAAGCTCTCACCCACGGCCCCGACCCGCTCCACCTCTCCCTCGTCTTCGGCATCGACGAGAAGACCGCAATCCGCTACGCGAACTCCGCACGGGCCCTCCTGGAGCAGACCGCCGAAGGCGGACCCGCGTCTTGACGCAAACCCACGGGCCCATCCCCCAGAATCAAGACAGTGGACCCTCGGGTTCGCGGTGAAGACCCTTCAGTTTCCGTGAACCCACGGGGCTCAAGGCCCTGCTCTCCCAAAGCTACGGCGAAGTGACAAGTAGCTCTCTGTAGCGGGAAAGCAGCCACAGCCTCGGTGTGACACCCGGGTTGTCTCCGTTTGATGGTATTGCGATTCTTGCACTGGTCATCATCGAATCCGGGCTACCGATATGGAAACGCCTACAGGCGGTGTCAGAGGTGAGCGAATTCTTGCTCAATCTCGCTGAGGTTGCGTGGGGTGCTAGCAAGTTGCTCCACGAAGGCAAATTTGCGGCCCCTGAACCAACGGTTGGTCTTTCCTGCAGCGAGGCCAAGGCCGGGAAGAAGGGCGCCCAGCAGAGGAGAGCCAACACTGATCAACTCCTTAGCTGCCTGCATTGCCGACCCTCTCATCGATGACTGCTCGGACAACTCGGCTTCGAATCGTACGCCGTACGCGGAGAGTTCGGTGCAGGCTCGGGCGACGTCGTCGCGCTTGCCCTCGGCAATAGCACTGTCCACACGGGCACAGTACTTTCGGAATCGCCGGGCAGATCTGCTGTCCCTCGTTTCAAGGGTGATCTCCAGGACCTCGCTGGGTCTCGTTGCGCGACTGAGTACGTTTTTGAGGACCAGAGGGATTCGAATCTTGAATGCCTCATAGCCGAGCATCTCGTTAGTTTGTCGATCACGGGCGTTTTCGGCATCCCCCACCAGGGTTGCCACCCGTTCGGCAAACCCGCGATTCTGCGGTGTCTGAACAAGCTCACTTCGTAGTGCATCGGCCCCATAAGGGCAGCCGATCAGGTCGGCCAGGAGTAGATACACGCGCGTTCGATAGATCAAGTGCGAAGCGAAGAACTCCGGGCCGCAGGGTACACGGTCCGTTCCATGCGGGAGCCAGTCGGAGTCCAGAAATCTATCATTCGGATCGATCCTGGTAACGGCTGCCTGGCTATTCGTGAGGTTATCCACGGTCGACGGGTAATAGACGCGTTCATCTATGATCCCGTATTTATGCCCGGTGCCGCCTGCCACTTCCAATTCGATCTCTCTCAGGTGACGCAGGACGTTGTCACCTTCCAGCGGGACTTCCAGTAGAGCGCCGATTTTTTCGATCATACCCTGCGAATCTGCAGCCTCAACGGCTGTCGCCTTAGCTAAAGCAAGTACCGCGAATACCTCATCCCAGGAAGTTTTTTCTGTTACCGTTCGCGCGATCCGCTGCACCTCGGCCACCATCGGATCAGCGTACAAAACGCGCCCCCCTTCGGGGCCGGTCAAAATCTCCTCATAGAGAACAGCGGCGTTAACGAATTCTGCTACCGCGAGCAGTGCGAATCGAGGCCGGCGAACCCTCCTGTGACCTTGCCGCAAGATTTCTTGCAAGGTGAGAGGCATCGTCTGATCAATCCGAGGGAGAGCAATACGTTCCCCTCGACTTGCCTCTGAAAAGTAACGCAACGCCTGATCAACGGTTGCGTTGTCAAGCAGGATCCGAGATACGTGGCCTGGAGCGTCGTGTCTCACCGCTGCTTCCTGTAGCACGCCTGCAGCACGCACCGGATCGTTGAACAGCCGCCGAAGGCGCTCATTGTCCTGTGCGTGCTCTTCTTCACGAGATCTCATGGCCTCATCATGGGCGGTCGGGTGTCTCTCGTGCAGCGGATCTCAGGAACCTGTCCGGTCGATTACGTTCGATGAGTGGAGCGCCGAGGTCGCAGGTTCGATGCGGCGCTACTCTCGCAAACGGTCCTTTGCTAGCGGTGGGGATGTGCTGTACGGCAGTTCTACGCCCGGCGTGAGCTCTTCCGGGCAGAAATTGATCTTCTCCACCCGATCGGGCGATGCCTGCGGTGCCGCTCAGCGCCGGGCGTCGCCGGGCGCGAGGAGGCCGGTCACCTCGGCGATCGCCTCCGGGGACGGCTTGAAGTACCGGCGGATGTTCTCCGCCTTCTTGTGGCGGGACTTGGCCATCAGCATCAGCTCGGAGGTGCCCTGCTCGCCGAGGTGGGTCAGCGAGGAGTGCCGCCACTCGTGCAGGTCCCAGCCAGTGCCCGGCCCGGCCAGGGCGGTGTGCTGGTCGAGCAGCGCGCGGGCCTGGCCGTAGGAGAGGCGGGCCAGGCCGGTGTCCGGGCAGACGTCCCGGGCGGAGAGCACCTTGCCGGGGCCGGGGCGGCGGTGGGTGACGAATACCGGCCCGCGGGTGCGACCCTTGAGCAGGCGCGGCAGCAGCCGGGCGGTGCCGGCGTCCCAGTACACCGTCTCCAGCACGTAGTCGGCGCGGGTCGCACCGCGGCGGCGGACCTTGGGCTGGGCGCCCTTGGACTTCACCGGGCAGCGGCGGCCAGCCAGGTCCAGGTCCTCGATGTTGACGTCCAGGATCTCCTCGGAGCGGGCGCACGTCTCGTAGAGCATCCGCCAAAGGGTTTTCTCGCGCAGGTGAACGTCCCGGCGGGCGATCAGCCGGTCGATCGCCATCTTCGAGCGCACCGGGGTGTCGGAGTCCGGCGGCGCCATCCGCTTCGCCCAGGCCGGAACCGCCGGCCCGTCGTAGCCGCGCACGGCGCACCAGCTCGTCCAGGACAGCACCGCACCGCGGCGGGCGTTCCAGGTGTTCACCGCCGAGCTGCCCCACAGCAGCTCCAGCGCCTCGCCGATCTCGTCGTCCGCCACGGCGGCAAGCGGACGGCCCTCCCCGATCCGCTCGGCGGTCTTCCCGACCGCGATGCCGTAGTTCCGGACGGTGTTCGGGTTGGCGAGCGAGTCGAGGAAGGCGTCAGCCGCCGTCCGGACGGTCAGCGCCTTCCCGGTCGGCAGCAGCAGGACCGCGGGCACCGTCTCCCCCTTGCCACAGATAACAGGGCCGCTTCACGCAGCGTACGGAAGACGTCCCCGCAGGTCGCGCTCAGTAATACCGCAGATAATAGGGCGTTATCTGTGGAATGACTTCACGGCCCGGCCAGTGCCGACGACCCGCCAGGTGCCGACCAGCGGCGATCCGGGCTTAGCGCACGATCTGGCACGGATGTTCCTCAACCCCCAGGCCCAACGGGCAGCCGAAGCGGAGGTGGTCAGGCAGGGATACCCGGCCGCGGTCCTCGCGCAGCACGGGATCAGGTTCAAGGAGAAAACGTGGGAGTTCCTGCTCGCGCTGGCCATCGCTGCGACTCTGACGACGCTGGCCGCACTCAACCTCACGGCGAACGGGACCGGCCGCCTCCTGTCCTGGATCGTCGAACCGGTCGTCCTGATCGCCGTCGGCTCCGTGACCGCCAGTCAGGTGTTCGCCACCCGCTTCACCGAGGCGGCCTTCCGGAAGTCCACCGACCCCACGGTGCGGAACATCGACGCACGAGCCGTTCTCGCCGCCGCGAAGGCCGGGTTTCCGTCCTGGGTGCGCCCCGTGGTCCTGGTGCGCTTCCCGCTCGCGACCCTGGGATCGCTCCTCGTCATCCTCCTCCTGATGACTCCGACGGCCGGCGCCTACTTCCATTAGCCTCGGCTTTTACGAGGTGGGCTGTCCGAGCCGTGAGCAAGAAACGAGGAGTGCCGCTGACCTGGGACGATAGGGCTTGTCTAGGGCTCTTGTCGTCGTCAGGAAAGCTGCACTCCTCAGGTGAAGAAGCGTAGCGGGTTGTACCCGTCCGTCCGCG